>CAZBGF010000110.1:0-6329 GCA_964491255.1 uncultured Verrucomicrobiota bacterium | reverse complement strand
CTCACTTTTTGGATTTTCAGGGACAACAGTCAGCCAGGTGCCGGAACCGGAGAGTGTGACTTATATCATTCCGATTGACGGGGTCATTGAAAAAGCGCTTCTCTATGTGATTCGCAGAGGCGTTCAACAGGCCGAGAGTGAAAACGCTGATGCCCTGATTTTTGTTGTTGACACACCTGGCGGACGGTTGGATGCGGCTGATGAAATTGTCCGATTAATTCTCGGCGTGAAAATGCCGACTTATACCTTTGTCAAGGCACATGCGTTTTCAGCAGGCGCGATTATTGCTTTAGCCACTGATAAAATTTATATGGCGCCCGGGAGTGTTATAGGGGCGGCCACGCCGATTATGGCAACTCCATTTGGAGGAGTTCAGGAGATGCCGGAAGCGCTTGAAGAAAAAACGATTTCAGGGGTTTCCGCACTTGTTCGGTCGGCGGCTCAGAGTAAGGGTCATGATCCGCGACTGGCGGAAGCCATGGTTCGCCGGGAAAAGGAGTTTAAGATCGGTGAAAATATGATTAGTCCTACCGGTGAACTTCTGACCCTGACCAATACGGAAGCCGAGCAGTTGGTTGGTGAGGATCATCATCCGCTTTTATCATGTGGCACGGTGAAGGATATTGATCATTTATTGAAAGTTATCGGGCAAAGCGACAGCCGGCGCGTAACAATCGAGGTGTCAACGGCAGAACGGATTGCGCGGTTTATTGCGTCAATGTCGGTCATTTTGTTAGCCGGTGGTCTTCTCGGATTGTACATTGAATTCAAGACGCCGGGTTTTGGTCTGCCCGGGATTCTCGGTATCATCTGCCTGGCGATTTTTTTCTGGGGCCATCACATTGCAGGGCTTGCGGGTACGGAGGAGTTTCTGATATTTTTTGCTGGTGTAGCCTTGATGCTTGTAGAAATTTTCTTTATCCCGGGTTTCGGGGTTGTTGGAATTATGGGGGCGATATTTATGATGATGGGTCTGTTTTTGGCCATGATGCCCCAAATGCCTGATTTTTCCTTTGGTTCATGGCCTGCTGTGGACTTTCGGGGTCCATTGATGATACTTTCCGGTTCCTTTGTTCTGGTTGGACTGGTAGTTTATTTATTGCATCCTTATTTTACAAAATCAAGAGTCTTCCAGTGGCTGGTGCTGAACAAATCTGCGAAGCGGGATATGGGGTTCAGAGCATCTGCTTCGAGCAAACAGTTGATTGGTTTGAAAGGCCGGACAGTTACGTACTTGCGTCCATCCGGCGTGGGTGAGTTTAACAACAATCGGCTTGATATTGTAACCAGCGGAGAATTTTTAGATATTGGCACACCCGTTCGAATTGTTGAAACCCATGGACGACGCATTGTTGTTGAAATGGAGACTGAAGATAACGATCAGAATTCCGGCAACAACGATCAAAAAAGATAGCTGAACTTCAATGCAAAGTGCAGGATAATTCCTTTTTGGACGCAGATTTTCTGCAAATTATAAGGATTTGAAGAATAAGACTTATCTTAATTTATCTGAGTGTATCTGCGAAAATCTACGTCTAAATAACTTGTCAATGGAGGATAATCGATGGAAGCATTTTTTTTCGTATTACTGGTGTCCGGTTTGTTTATGATCTGCCTGGAGATTTTTCTACCCGGCGGTATTATTGGTATTTTTGGCGGATTGGCGCTTGCAGGAGCCATAGTGATCGGATATTTAGCGTTTGGTTCAGGGAAAGGCACTATTATCGCGATTTCTATTATCATGCTGTTAGGAATTACTGTTGTTCTCTGGATAAAATATTTCCCTAAAACAATGATTGGAAAAAGTTTGACGCTCTCGATGAACGAAAAAGATTTTAAATCCTCGAATGCTCAATTTCGAGAACTTGTGGGTAAAGAAGGTGAAACCCTGACCGAATTGCGTCCCGCGGGAATCATCATTATTGATGGTTCTAAACATGATGTCGTTACGGAAGGTATTTTAATCAACCAGGGACAGCGTGTTCGGGTTATCAAAGTTGAGGGAAACCGGATTATTGTCCGCCAGGTCAATAAGAATGGTTGATGTTTGAAAAATGTGAAGCGTTTTACGAGATACAAGATACGCTTCATGAGATACGAATGGAAAAATGGTTAATGAAGAAATTGATGGTTTTTCTAATTGCAATTATACTTCTGGTTGCTGCCCCGACTCTTTTCGAGGACGGGATTGCCCGGGCCACAGAATTCGTCCAAACCAACGTGTTTACGCTTTCGCAGGATGAAACGTTAACCAATGATTTATGGTTAACGGCCAATCAGGTCACTATTGAAGGCACTGTTCAGAATGACGTTTTTCTATGCGTTTTTGCTGAATCTTTTTTCAGTGCGGATGAAAAGGCAGGGGTGATTATTCTTTCGGGTCAGTTCCAGAATGATGTCTGGGCCATGGGCAATAATATCAAGCTTTCAGGAACTATTCAGGATCATGCGCGTCTGGCCGCTAAAACTATTTTTGTCAATGGCTCCATAGCCAACAGTGCTTTGCTGTTTGGAACTACTGTTCATCTGTCTGAATCTTCGGAACTCAAAGCTGACGCGCGGTTAATGGGGGAAAATCTGATTTCGCAAGGTAAAGTTCATGGCGACTTGATTCTGGCAGGAAAGAGCGTGACATTGTCCGGAAAATATACACAAAACGTTTACATTACAGCTCAAGATATCGTTATCTTACCCGGAACAGAAATTATGGGTGACCTGAAATACTATTCCAGTTCCGATCTTGTTTTAGATCCAAAAGTTGTTCTTCACGGGAATCTGATTCGGGAAGCCGTTCCTAACGGAAAATCGATTTTTTCCACGTCGTCTATTTTTTTGCAATTCTTTCTGTTTGCAGGCGCTCTTTTGGTTGGTTCAATTTTCTTTGGCCTTTTCCCTGATTTTACGGAACAGTCTGTTGTGAAAGTCCGGAATTCAATCTGGACATGTCTATTAACCGGTATGATTGCGTTTTTCGTTGTTCCAATGCTCGTCTTTTTCGCCATCATCTCAGTTGTCGGGATTCCAGCAGCTGTGTTACTGGTTATGGCTGTTTTGATTTTCGTTTATCTGAGCAAGATTATTATTGCCGTCATTGTTGGGTCGTGGATCCTTCGCCGGCCCGTACGGCGAACATTTTCGTCAATGTTGCTTCCATTATTAATTGGATTGATCCTGCTTTATGCAGGAGTAGGAATTGGGATGGCTGGGATAGTGATATGGTTTCTGGTAACATTTACCGGAATGGGCGGAATGCTTTTAGTATTGTTCAGGCGTCGAAATTTTGTTGCAATGCCATTACAGAATTCTTATAATACTCAACATCAAGGAACAAAATCTTCGCCGTAATTATCGAAATAATCATATAGAGTTCTGCGAAATAGATGATTTGGTTGTAGCCGCGCCATTATATGGCGCGTTTCAGGCGCATATAATGCGACGGCTACAATTTGTTCATTTTACAGAAGTCTAAAATAATCAAAATAAAGGAGATTACAATTATGACGCCCATCACTGTATTATTAGTTCTGGTTTCTCTTGTTGTTGTTATTTTCGCGTTCATCTTTTTATATTTTCTTAAAGTCTATATCCGTGCCTTAATGTCCGGCGCGCGGGTTACTATGGGGGCATTGGTGGGAATGAAATTGCGTCGCGTTCCGCCTGATTTAATTGTGGATGCGCGTATCCGGGTAACCAAGGCTGGCTTGAGCGTCGAAACAGATCCCCTGGAGGCTCACTACCTGGCAGGTGGAGATGTCAGCAATGTCGTTAACGCGTTAATTGCGGCTGATAAAGCTGATATTGCTCTGACTTTTGAGCGTGCAGCAGCTATTGATCTTGCCGGACGTGATATTTTTGATGCTGTCAAAACCAGTGTTTATCCTAAAGTCATTGATTGTCCCGATCCCGAAAAAAGCACTTCCGGCATGCTGGACGCAGTGGCCAAGGACGGGATTCGGCTGTTAGTGAAGGCGCGTGTAACGGTACGCATGAATATTGATCAAGTTGTGGGCGGCGCAACCGAAGAAACCATTATTGCCCGTGTTGGGCAGGGGATTGTCAGCGCGATCGGTTCTGCGCAGACGTATAAGAATGTATTGGAAAACCCCGACGAGATCAGCCGGAAAGTGCTTGCCAGCGGACTTGATGCCCAAACGGCATTTGAAATCGTATCCATTGATATTGCTGACATCAGTGTTGCGGGAACATCAAACGCCGCTAATGTGGGTGCGATGTTGGAAACCGAGCGTGCTGAAGCGGATAAAAAAATGCGTCAGGCTGAGGCTGAAGGCCGGCGGGCTATGGCTCATGCCGCGGAACAGGAAATGCGTGCCCGTGTTCAGGAAATGCAGGCCAAGGTTGTAGAGGCCCAGGCAGAAGTGCCGAGGGCCATGGCACAGGCTCTGCGTGAAGGCAAACTTGGCGTTATGGATTACTTCCGCATGCAAAATGTAATGGCAGACACCTCTATGCGTGAATCGATCGCTGGAGGAGAAGAAGGAGACACGCAGCTAAAGACTTGATGCGATGATGCTTTATAACAGGTCTGTGGCCGACCGACAATGAGGTCGGCCGTGCCTGCGATGGACAAACATGGCATCCGGAACAGCGTGGAAAATATGCACGGGAGTATGTTGCGCTACGCATAGAAATTGTTAGCTTGGCTTATTGCACGAGCACTGACGTGCTTGTTCCATAAGCCCTTCTGCAAGAGAAACTACAGTCGTCGCGCGTCGAATGGCTCAAGGCTAACCGTCGAAGCCCAAAGGACGGACATTGCGCGACACTCGTGCAATGTTCGGGTTAGGAATACTTGTTATGACCACGATTTTCTATTTTCCTGTTGCTGCCGGTTTCCCTGAACTGCTTCTTTATCTGGCTATTGCTGCGGGCTGGATCATAATTCAAGTGATTAAAAAGTCTGCTCGTGAGAAGCCGCCGTCACAAAGCACGTCAATCACTGCACAAAAGCCGGAAACGGATCTGGACGATTTTCTGGCGGAGATGACAAACCGCGGTCAGCAACCAGACGAAACGGAAACTGTTCAGTCCATTACAACCGAGCCGGAGCCGCCGGCTCAGCCGACAGTTAATGTTCAACGTCAAACACCTTCAAAACCTGTTCGCAAGCCCACTCAGCCGGACGAACATGACTTTCCATACAGCCATAAACAGCGCGTTAATGGTTTGCTGTTCCCGACAATGACTTTCAGTCCGGGTAACAAGAGAGTACGTCAATCATCGTTGGTTGCTTACATCAAGAGCCCCGGATCGCGGCGTCAGGCGATTGTTTACCGTGATATAATGGATACTCCGAAAGGACTCAAGGGGTTGGAGGCGCTCACTGTTGGCGGGGGTGAGTGAACACGCTGGTCTTAAGACCAGGCTGGCGTTTTGGAACGATTTCCCATTGAATTATCTCTGTTGAGCCTGCCTCAATCGGATTCTGCTCCGAGACGATACATTCATGTAACGGATCAAGATTCTTTTCAATTTTCACGAGCGATGCTTGAATGTCACAATCCGCTTTCCCGGCATTAGTAGCGTTCGTTTCAATCTGGTCGAGGAGCGTTTCTGCCAGAATCCTGTCAATTTCAAAACGAACAGTCTGTGTGACACGTGCGGCATACTCCATATTGATGGCTGTGATGTTAGATTTAAGTGCTACCGATACAACAATCGCCAGCACACCCATGGCGATAACGACTTCAATCAGCGTGAATCCGGTATTCATTCGTTACAAATCCGAGTTTGAAATATCCAATGCATTACCTGTTCCGCCAGGTTCTCCATCGCTCCCGTATGAGATGATTTCATAAGATTCGTTATTTCGCCCGGGAACAAGATAGATGTAATCGTGATTCCATGGATCCTGCGGGAGTTTCCGGCTATCCAGATATCCATTTTCCGGATACTCGTCCGGAACAGGTGGAATGGATGGATGTTTACAAAGTGCATCCAACCCCTGGTTCTGAGTTGGAAACTTATTTTGTTCTATCCGGTACAGCTGAAGCGCGTTATTGAAATTCAAAATCTGCAGCTTTGCTGCCTTGACCCTGGCTTCCCCCGGATGTCGCATTACACTGACCCCCACGATCCCGGCGATAATGGAAATGATCAGAAGAACAACGAGAATTTCTATCAGCGTGAATCCATATGAATGACGAGTCATATTGCCATTATCCCCCATTAGATCAAGTCTGTCAATCTGTTTCATGCTGTCGAACGTGGTGCATGAGCCTTTTCGATGTGCTCAGCGATAAGCATTTTTATCAGGGACTGCCTGGGGACGCCGATCCGTTTAGCCTCCTTGTCTAATGTTTGAATCATCC
>CAZBGF010000109.1:0-6357 GCA_964491255.1 uncultured Verrucomicrobiota bacterium | reverse complement strand
AAAAAATCTCTTTGTGTCCTTCGTGACTTCGTGGTTAGTACTTTTTCAGTATCGAAGTAACTTCTATTGTATAAAATAGTGCTGTATATTATCCATTACACAATGAATGAATTTGGTTGTTTATTTGCTTTAAAGTGGATTCAGTGTCAACCCATCAAGAGCTGAACCTCAAAACTCTATTGACAAATTAAATAACATTCGTAATAATGCCGTCATAAATATTGAGAGAACGGCTTTCGTGTCTACGGCCATAGGGTCCATAGGACATTCCGGGTCTGAGAACAGATCCGGACCGAATGACCAAGCCCGCCATCCCCGGACGTCCGGGGGAATGCCTATGGCGGAAAACATTACCAAATTATCAAAATTGATTAACACCTGAATACATGGCAGGTGATGCGGAGGCTCGGAGGCTAAAGGAAATCCAACAGCTGCCGGGCACTTCCCTGCTTGCAATGCACAATTCAGGCGGCAACTGCCTATTATAGAAACTAATTATGAAAATACTTGAACAATTATCGGAGCTATCCCATGAGTTCGGCACACCTGATTACGTGATAGGTGGCGGCGGAAACACATCAGCAAAGGACGCAAACTCTCTTTGGATCAAGCCGTCAGGGAGCTCACTCAAAAACATGAACCCAGAATCGTTCCTCGAAATGGATCGCTCCGTTATTGCCAAATTGTATTCAAACACCCCACTGGAAAACCCCCATGAACGTGAAAAAATGGCATTAAAAATACTGGCGGAAGCAAAACGCAATCCTGAAGACCCAAAACGACCTTCAGTCGAAACACCTCTTCACAATGCTTATAATTCCACCTTTATTGTCCACGTCCATGCCCCTCTGGTAGTCGGTCTGGTATGCGCGAAGAACTCGAAGGATGCTTGTCAACGACTCTTCCCGAAATCCCTGTATGTTGATTACGTTGATCCAGGCTATATGCTTTCTGCTCGAACCTGTGAAGAAATCAAATCGTACCGACATGAATACGCATGTGAACCATCGGCTGTATTTTTGGAAAATCACGGGCTCGTGGTAGCCGGAGATACAATGGAAAAGGTAAGAAGTACCTTTGCGCATATAATGTCTATTCTCAAAGAAGAATACCGGAAAGCAGGGATCGAGACAGAAATCAAAACAGATTCCCCGCCTCCACAGGACCACGTTAGAGAGATTACCGAGCAGATGCGTCTTGCATATGGAGAAGAGCATGCATCTTACGTCGAAGCGAGCGGTCCGTTTGCAGTCGCGAGAGGCCCATTGACACCCGATCATATTGTTTATATGGGAGCATACGCGTTTATTGGTGAACCGACAGCTGATGCTCTACAGACATTTATCAGTAAGTATGGCTCCGCGCCACGGATAGTAGAAAGTAGCAGTGGTGTAATAAGTTTCGGAACAACCAGAAACAATGCTCGCCTTGCCCTTGAAATTGCCAGGAACGGAGCACTCACCATTCGGTTAACACAAGCATTCGGGGGAACAAGATATATGTCTCGAGAAGCGTGGACATTCATAGACAAATGGGAAGCAGAATCCTACCGCCGCACAATCGCGGATAAATAACTTAACCGTATAGAAAATTGTATTTTTTGAGGATATGAACAAAAGTCCGCCCGAAGTGCGTTAAGTTCCAATGGCCAAACATATTTCGCCCTGACTGGTAAGGGTTCTTTTTGTGCTCAACGAACGGGGTAATTTCATGAATACCGAATTTGTCGAGAAATCATACGATCTAGCCAGGCACCACTATGCTGAACTGGGAGTTGACACCGATGCTGCAATGGAAATCCTGGAGAAAATATCGATCAGCCTGCATTGCTGGCAAGGCGACGATGTGTGCGGTTTCGAAACACATACATCGAACCTCTCCGACAGCGGTATTCAAGCAACAGGGCACTATCCCGGCAAGGCGCGGAATGCCAACGAATTAAGGGCTGACCTTGATAAGACATTAAGCCTTATACCGGGCAAGCACCGGCTGAACCTCCATGCTATCTACGCCGAAACCGAAGGTCAACGAGTTGAAAGAAATGAACTTGAGGAAAAACACTTCGCTAAATGGATTGACTGGGCAAAGGCCAATGGAGTAGGAATAGACTTTAACGGCACCTTTTTCTCCCATCCCATGGCGAATGATGGTTTTACGCTGAGTAATGCTAACGCCGTTATTCGCCAATTCTGGATAGATCATGCTATTGCCTGCCGCAAGATCGGGGCGGCTATAGGCAAGGCACTCGGTTCGCCGTGCGTAACAAACATCTGGATTCCTGATGGTTACAAAGACATACCCATCGACCGTAAGTCGCCGCGCGACAGATTGAAGGAGTCGCTGGACACGATTTTTTCCGAAGAGCTTGACCCGAAGATACACCTTGACGCCGTAGAATCCAAGTTGTTTGGAATAGGATCAGAAAACTATGTTGTGGGATCGCATGAGTTCTATCTTGGTTATGCGATTACAAACAAAAAACTCCTGTGTCTTGACACAGGCCATTTTCATCCAACAGAAGTCATTTCCGATAAATTGTCGTCGGTATTCATGTTCCTTGACAGAATTCTCCTGCATGTCAGCCGGGGTATGCGATGGGATAGCGATCACGTCGTGATCCTTTCCGACGAACTACGCGCTATCGGCGAAGAACTGGTACGCGGCGGATATCTTGATCGCACACATATCGGGCTCGATTTTTTTGATGCCAGTATCAATCGTATAGCCGCATGGGTCACGGGCACCCGGAATATGATTAAAGCTCTTCTTTTGGCAATGCTTCAACCTTTAGACAAGTTACGGCAATATGAAGCCGAAGGCGACTATACCAGCCGGCTGGCAATGCTGGAAGAATTAAAAACAATGCCGTTTGGAGCAGTCTGGGATTATTACTGTGAAAAGCAGGATGTGCCTGTTGGCAAAGCATGGCTCGATGAAGTGAAAAAGTATGAGAAGGAAGAGCTGGCAAACCGATAATGGGGTGAGTGACGGGACTCGAACCCGCGACTTCCAGGACCACAACCTAGCGCTCTAACCAACTGAGCTACACCCACCATGATGATAATTCAATGTAGCATTGTACCTTTTTTTTCACACCATTCAACTCAAAAAGATATGCAAAGATATTTTGAATTTTTTTGACAGAATAAACAGAATTTTCTTTTGCTTCTTTCCTCCTATACCATTACTGTCCATTTTGTTAATTCTGTCTCCGAATGGTCGGAGAGTCCGATACTTCGGAGGTGAACAGGAAAACAAGCATCAATTCAATCCCTCAGGGACGGCTGACAACATAGACCTGCGTTACGTTGAAGGAACGGAACGTGGCCGAACATCTTCGACAAACACCAATAAGCTGATCAGAACGAGCATGCTCATACCTGCCGCAAATAACATCGTCTGAAAGATATCGAGCGAGACTCCCTGAATTACCATGACCCAGTTATCCGGCACGGTTTGGAATATATAACCCGCCAACAGAGGGGAGAAACCAAATCCTACCGTCATCACAACCATGGACAAGGACATGAAAAAAGCCCGCCCACGGTCCGGAGCAAGATGGAACATCTGTGCCGAACAGGCAACACCGCTCATCGCAATCATTCCTCCGGATAAAATCATGGCAATCGGCATCAGGTATTCTGCCTGATGCTTCGGCATCCCGCCGATCTTAACAACTCCTAAACTGACCGCGCAAAGAACAAGATGAGCTATTAAAAACACACGCTTGGTTCCAATACGATCGGTCAACTCCCCTGCCAGGAACAACGACAAGACCGACCCCAGTGTCGTGAACCCGAAGATAATCATATTTTCACACACAGGAAACCCTTTTTCCTTCATGTACAACACCAAAGGAGTTCCGAGAAATCCCGCGCAGAACATGAGCAGTGAATAGTATCCGCAGAAAATCAGCACTTCACGACTGGATAGAATCTGTTTCACATAACTCTTCCAATCAGCATAATCGGTATTGGCAGTGACAGATCTTCCTTCAGGCAATCTGATAAGAAAAATATTTCGAGCAAAATACAACACAAGTCCAACAGCAAGGACAACCTGAAATTTCCAAATCGGCGGTGACTCGCCCATGAATAGACCAATCAACACAACAGCCACGAACGTACTACTGCTCCAGATTGCGCGCATTTTTCCGAAAAACCTGCCACGTTGGCTGTCTGGAACCACATCATGCAGAAGCGGAAACCAAAAGGTATAACCACTCATCTGAACAGCAAAGCCCAAGGCAATGAGTAACAGAAAAATTTTCACCTTCGGCATTCCTTCAATTGGGAAAAACGTAACGGCGAGTCCAGCCATAATCATCAAGCCATTGATACTAAAGCACCAAAGCATGAACCGCTTTCCAATCCATGGTGGAACAAGAATAGAAACGGGGATCTGCAGAATACGAGATAACATATAAAATGTCACCAGCATCATGGCCTGAACATCCGATCCGCCGAGATGCTTCACAAGTAAGATACCAAAAGCCGAATTCACTAAAAGCTGTACCAGCACAACTCCCACAGCTTGCCCGCAATACGCCAGCCTCATCCCCCTGCGCTGCTGATCAGCACCCATCCGGGTTGACAACGAATTATGGACGGATGCAGAATTCATATTAAATGGTGTCACTTTTCTGTTTATATAAAAAAAGAAAAAGCGCCAGAAACTGGCGCTGCAACATTCACTGACTGTAACTGATCAGGTGAATAAACTGAAATTAATTCCCGGGGTTTTACTGAAACGAACAAAGTCCATAACAGTAAAAATCAAGGCGTCTACATCATCTCCCGACAGGCACGAACCCCGGGCCTCCAAACATACCGTTGTAGAGCAGAATAGTCCCATCCGTTTTGCAAATGAACCATGACCCGCTTGATTCGTGATACACCGCCATATCCGAAACCCCATCCCCGTTATAATCCCCAAATACAGGCTGATACCCCGGACCTCCCCACTGATGACCATAGACTATCCAGTCACCGGATACCGTCCGGATAAACCACCAGCCCGCCGCTTCAGAATACACCGCCATATCCCATATCCCGTCTCCGTTATAATCTCCACTGACAGGTTGATATCCGTATCCACCCCAAGCGTCACCCCACATCAACAAGTCTCCAGCAACATTCCTGATATACCAAGATCCTGTGGCCTCTTGATAAATCGCCATATCCCATATCCCATCCCCGTCAAAATCTCCGCTTACCGGTACATTTCCCGCTCCTCCCCAGTTTATACCCCACATGATCAACTCACCGCTAACCTGGCGGATATACCATGTTCCCACTTCCCTTGAATACACAGCTAAGTCCACTTCCTCGTTCCCATCAAAATCTCCATAGACCGGATTGGATCCACTCATCCCCCACGCATCTCCCCAAAGAATCACATCGCCTTCCAGTGTCTTGACAAACCAGTACCCATCCGCATACACCGCCAGATCCGCGACTCCATCCCCGTTATAATCTCCATACTGCGGTTCAAATCCTGAACCACCCCACTGCACAGCCCACGCAATCACCCGACCATCCACCGACATGATATACCAGAACCCTTCATAAACTACGGCCATATCCGATATCCCATCCCCGTCATAATCATTAATCGCCTGATATGGCATTGAGCCCGAAGCGCTCACATGTACCGCTCCTGCCCGCATTGTCACGTTGTCGTCCGGATTGCTCTCCACCAAAGTTGAGGGATAAACGGGTTCCACTTTCAAAAACACGTAATAATCACCTGTAGTTCCCGGCATTGTCAAATCAGACACTTCTCCCACATTCACCACGGTGTTCGACCCCGCAGTAAGCGCAATATCTTTTCCAATTGACCCTATCCCGATATCATTGCCATCACCATAAACCTCATTCTCTGACGCGTAAAACTCCAATGAAACTCTCGTGTTCGGACTCACCAAAGACTCAGTACCTTTATTCTCTAAACGGAACGACACTACCGATGGATGATCAGATGTCCCGATAGTTCCAGGCAGAAACACCAGCTCAGATATTGACAAATCCGCGTTACCTGACGCGCCATATCCGCTGTCGCCGCCGGAAAACCCGCTGATTACCGTCGTGTTTTTCGACTTTACCCAGTAATAATACACGTCGCCATCCGCTATTGCGCTGTCCTCATAACTTGTGCTTGTGGTATCTCCAATCTTCTCAGCCGTACTCACAATATTTCGAGTGTTCCGCCATACATCATAGCCCGTTGCCGCATCCACTGCATTCCAATCTACCTTAACCTTATCTAAATACGTTCCGTCACTCGCCGACACCCCTGTCGGACTCGAAAACACATACCCATTATCTACCGCGCTTTGACTGCTCGTGAACCGGCTGT
>CAZBGF010000108.1:0-6359 GCA_964491255.1 uncultured Verrucomicrobiota bacterium | reverse complement strand
GAATGGCTCAAGGTTAACCCTGAGCGAAGGCCTGATAACAGGCCGAAGTCGAAGCTCAATGGGTGGATTGTTCATGCTTTGCATGAATAATCCAGGTTAGCGTGTTCCGATGGTTTTTCACCAGAATCGAAATAATAATTAGTCGATTCCGAACCCACTCCTTAATTGTCGATTGTCGAGACTTGACTCCTATCCCTTTTTAAGGATATGCTTTCACTGATATTGTGTGACAAAAGAGCTATAAACATAACTACACGAAAAAGTGAAAGGCGTAAAGGTAGAAAGGAGTTGTTAGGCAGACTTGTTGCCGGGTTATTGCAGAAAACAGAAGACCTGTTTAGCGGGTTTCTTGAAAAAAATGACGAATAAGCGATAGAATCGGCAAAGAAAAGATAAACACGGAAAAAAGGTAATCCCTTCAATAAAGGGGCTAATATCGAAAAAGGAGGATATATTATGAATAATGAGAACGAATTACCTAAGGTTGGGTGGGGCTGGTTCATGGTGCTTGGGATTGTTCTTGTTTTGCTTGGAGGCTTGGTTATAGCATCGCCATTTCTCGCGGCCATAGCATTGGAGGTTCTGATCGGTTGGACGCTCATTGTTGCCGGTGTTGTAATAGTTATTCATTCTTTTGGATCACGTAATGCAGGTGGTTTTTTTCTCAGATTGTTGAACGGCATCATAGCCATTGTTGTTGGCGTATTTGTTTTATCGCATATCCTGGCGGCAATGATCGCGTTATCCGTGATTCTATCGGTGTTTTTGATTGTACAAGGCATATTCAAGTTAGCTGTGGCAATTCAACTGCGCGGGACCAAAAACTGGGGTTGGCTGTGTTTCAGCGGTGTTTTGGGGTTGGTTTTAGGTTGCTTCTGGCTAATTTGGCCTCTTTCAGCCGCGTGGATTGTTGGTTTGTTTATCGGCGTTGACATGCTTTTCAGTGGCTGTGCAACGATTATGTTGTCCGTCTCCATGCGCAAAACCGGTTGATGCGGGGTCGAGTCTCAATTCTGACTTCTGATAATCTCAAAAAAAAGTGCATAGGAGATTGTATTGTAAAACACCAGCGACAACAATGGATGAGTTGTGGATGCGTGGGCTTCAAGTTGCTTATCGCGTCTGCGCTTGCGTTTACTGGGCCCGGTCTTCTCGTGGCTGGAGATAAAGGTGCCCGGATGAATAAACACATTGAAATTGTTCTACGCGAAACCCAGCCGCTTACTCATCCGCGGGGTAATCGCCTGCCTCTATACGTGTGGGCCGTACTCAACGTGCACGGCGAGGATGCGGAAATCGAAAACATGCTCAAGGCCCTGGACCAGCGTGGCATCGCTGCGTGTGCGACATGGCGGCCTGGTCGGGATCGTGCCAAGACACTTGATCAGGCACTTCGTATTGGCGTTATCCAAAAGCGCCTGGGGTTACGAGTAAATATCAATGCAAACGCCTGTACTTATAGCGTTTTCAATGGTTCGGTCAAAACCGCTCATATAGACGCCGATGGAAATGCTTTTTTCGACACCTCCTCGAGCAAGCAGCGCAAGCTGGGTTGCCCGTTCGCAGTACGTCATCGCTATCCCGCCATGCGTGAACAGATCGACTATTATCTGCGCGCATATAAGGAAAAGGACATTCCGGTTGACTTCGTTTTCGCCGACTGGGAGATTGACGGTCCTATCGAGTGGAACGAGGGCTGGTCATCGGCCAAGCGATGCGTCCGCTGTTGCAACCGCATTGCTAAGATCGACGACTTTCCGACCTTCCAGAAAGCATACCGCGATGTTCGTTCCGAGATTCAGCGAGAGTGTTACGCTGGTCCCGTGTTGAAACACTTTCCGAAAGCCCTTGTGGGCAACTACGGCGTGTATCCACACAATGGTTGGCGCTATTGGTACGACCACTTCGAGAAGCCGCCGCCAAAAGGCGTGCCTGTGCAGACCGATCAACGGGCAATCTACCGCCCTTGGCCGCAAGAATTCGAGGCGTGTGGTTATACATTCGCCATGCCGGTCGTTTATACTCGCCGCGATATCTGGGGGTGGTACGATTGGAAGAACGGGGATTTCCGTTGGTTCTATAACCTTCTGCTCCAAGTCAGCAGTGTAGGCAAGAACACCTCTGCAAAGACGCCCATTATCAGCTTTGTGAATTTCACGAGCTGCTCCAAACCGCGCTCATCCAGCGATCCTATAAAACCAATGAGCGAGAAAGCCTATACCGAACTTCTCTGGCATATGCTGCTCAGGGGTCACGATGCTTTTTTCCTTTGGTGCCCCAGTGCCGACATCACACGCGAGCTGCGCCCGCTACATAAGGTCTTCTCCGCTTCGCTGGAGTACAGGGAATTTCTCGACAAAGGTGTGCCCGTTACTTTCGGTATACCAAAACGGCCCGGGCCCGTTGTCAGCGGCCTGCGCCTCGGTAAACGGGTGCTCGTGAGGCGCAGTGATTTTACCAGTGCTCAGAAACCCGTACCTCTCAGAGTCGGGAAGATCCTTCTCCAGGTCCCGCGAGCAGAAGGGCAATGTCAAATATTGGATCTCTTGTAGTCGTCCGCCTCAGGGCGGTCCTACCCTGGCCGGCCTGAGCTCCGGCTCGGGCAGGCGGGTAGGCTGTCAGAAATTCTTAGTTCTTTCTATACACACCCGGAAGATGGGCGTATGGCTCGGTTTTCAAGGGCGAAAATAGACCAATACGGCCAAAAAAGGGATCCGCTGCACGCTATCTCGCTGTAGTTATGACAGAGCGTCGTCGGCTGTTGATTGATTTTATATTCAACTTCATCTTGCGATCAGCAGAGCCACGTAGGGAACGAGATTGAATATCAGGATGAAAATCTTAAACAAACCGAGGAACGAGTAGATCACAACATTAAAGGTTTCCCGGGGAATGGAAAACCATTTATTGTGCATTCGGTATACCCAGTCACCGGCAAATGCACAGATTAGGAATGAAAAAATCAATAATCCTGCATTCAGGATTGTGCACCACATAAAGAATGTTGTTAGTGTCTGAATATCCATGATGTTTCTCCTTTATATTTCTGCATCCAACCATTAATTAATTGACAGGTGAAATTACCTTGATGATGATAGAGGGCAGGGGCTTTACCCATGCAAGGTAAAGGTCAAAATTATATATTTTTCAGGGTCACCTTTGGTAAGTGTGCAATACTGATTTGAGGTTCTTCCCCTTTATTGCGACTGCGACCCAGGCCCCAGATAATCGTATCCATTAAAACTTCATCATTGCTTGTAAGCCGTTCAGCAAGTATTTCCGCCATCCTTCGATACACTTTCGAACCAATTGCTGGACGATCCTCAACAAATTTCTCAAAATCATCACGACGAAATTCCAATATCGCGCAATCGGATACGGCAACAATCGTTGCGCTTCGGCAATCAACGCCAAAAAAACCGAGTTCACCGAATAGATCGCATGGGCCTAATTCTACAAGAGCCTTGTATTGTCCTCCTCGCATACTCTTTCGGACTTCAATTTGCCCTGAAAGAATGAGACAAAATGAAGTGCCGGATTCTCCTTCCTTAATAATCGTCTCGTCTTTCTTGAACTTTTTATGGACCCCGATTTTTTCTACTTTTGATAATTCTTTTTGTGTTAATAAATCAAGAAACATGGCAATGCCTCCACATCATCTGAATAATGTTAATCATCAATCGATCATGACGTTAAGTCATTCAAGTGTTAACGGCTATAGAAGCAGCATAGCACACTGCATGCACAGTAAAAAATATAGTGTAAACATGAAAAAACATCTAGCTTTTTTATCTGTTTTCCTGGAATTTATTCCTTGTGGGCACAACGTGAAGTTCGCGTATACTGCTCCGTTGCACGTCCCCTCATTTTCAGGTAATCGGTTTATTTGCTCAAGTCTCGCACTTTACGGCCGAGTTCGGTGAGAATATCCGAGCAGTCGGTCGGATTGAGATCAACTGCAATCAAAGCGCATTTATTTTTTTCCGTGAGCGCGGCCGAAATTGCTTTTTCAAGCTCGTCTTCGGTATGAACTTGAAAACCTATCCCGCTGGTGCCGAACGCCTCGGGCAGTTTGTGGTAATTCCAGTTTTGAATATCGTTATATGGCCCGTCGTGAATCATTCGTTCAATCACATAGCCTTTGTTGTTAAGCACGAAAATAATCGGATTGCATTGTTTCCTGATAATGGTTGAAAGTTCCTGCGCCGTCATTTGAAAGGCACCGTCTCCAATCACATCAATAATACGTTTGTCCGGTCTGGCCAACGAAACACCGAGCGTCGCCGGCAGACTGTAGCCGATTGAAAGGTAATATGCCTGCGAAATGAAGTTGTCGGCCTCTTCAATATACAAATCGGTAGCGGCGCAAATGGCATCTCCGGTGTCGCAGATAAGAATTTTTTGATCATCAAGGAGATTGTTGATTCGTTCAAAAAGACGCCGGATGGTTATTTGCTTGCCGGACTGCGGTTCATAGTCGTGCCTTGGAAGTATATGGGTTTTAGGATGCGAACTCAAAAATGCTCGCTGTGTCAGCAGAGGTAGAAGCGCCGTTAAAAAGTCGCCGAGCCATATCTTGTCGTAAGAATGGTGCTTAATACGGACGCATTCCGACTGGGCATTGATGAGCCGGTTTCCGTCCAGTTTGGAAGTGAACATTCCCATGTTGAAATCGTTCATCATGACTCCGAGACTGAGGACGCAGTCGGAAGCCTCGATTTGTTCGCGGACGTCTTCACGGCTGAACGTGCCCTGATATAACCCGATAAACTGAGGATGGAGCTCAGGCAAAACCGATTTACTGCTGATAGTGGTTGCATACGGTAATTCAACGGTCTCGACAAGTTTAAGAGTCTGCGCAGCAAGCTGAAAGCGGATTAGTTCAACACCGGCAATGATAACCGGATTTTCAGCGGAATTGATCATATCGGCCGCTTCCTTGGCTGATTCCAAAATTGTATCGGCGTCAGAATTTCTTCGGACGGCCGGAGGTTGTGTACATTCCGGCACCTCGCAGTTCATATCAACGGAATCAACGGGAATTTCAAAATAAACAGGCTTTTTATGAGCGAGACAGTTTTCCAAAACGCGGTTGATATCGGCCGCGGCTGTCTTTGGATTATTCAGTATCGCGGAATCAACCGTTATTGTCTTAAAAACGTCTGATTGCAGATTGTATCCTCTCGCAAGATGGTGAACGAGAGCATTCGAGCTTTTCTGGCGGGAATGCGGAGCCCCGCTGATAAGAACCAGCGGCACCTGTTCGGCTAAGGCTCCTGCAACGGCATTCAGAATACTGAATCCGCCGACACCGTAAGTGACAATTGCGACTCCCATGCCATGCGCGCGCGCATAGCCGTCGGCGGCGTAGCCCGCGTTAAGCTCATTACAGGTCCCGATAAAATCCAGTCCGTATTCGATGGTTCTATCCAGAAAGTCCAAAATATAATCGCCGGGCACGCCGAAAGCGTGTATAACATTATGATTCTTGAGGCTTTGAATTAAATACTTGGAAATGGTCATTTGTTTAGTCATGATTTATTACCTCCTGAGCGGTTTGCGTTTCTGGCCTATGCTTCTCGGCCGGTCCGAGGCCGTCTCCCTGGCCACCGCGTCACTCGCCCCGTACGTACGGGGCGGCTGGCAGGGCGGCTCTTCGGGCAGGCGGGCAGGCTTTGCGATAGACATATTCTTTCTCTTTTCCTTCATTTCACAGAATTTGATCGTTTTTTCCTGTTTCGGATGCAATTTGTTACTTGACGCTCGCTTCTAATGGATGTCCCCATGGCTTCCTGGAAAATAAATACGCGCAGAAAAGAAAAACCAGCAGTATATATAAACCGTTCTTTGCTTCGGTAATAATGAGTCTTCCTCCTTCTGACATAAAGATGAAAAGAGCCAGGCAGAAGACATCCAGCATATTGAATGCTGATATAATATATGTTAACCGTTCAATGATATAAACGTATTTAAGTTTTAATTTTACAATCCATATTGCCATAAGTCCTAATATTTGAAGTAATGGGCATAGAATCAGTGTTAAACCAACAAAAAAGGTTAATATTCTGCTTGTGTCCCATAACGTGATTACTGATATGAGTATGCTGTACTTCTTGTGAGCAAAGAAAAACCCTTTTATTTGTATTATGGGAATAGTGATTGTCAGAATCAACGCCGTTAAAGACAGAATCAATAATATCAAAGCTAACTTCCTGTGTGCACGGCTTGTATTTCCGGTTTTTTTAATAAAATGCCGTTTGCCGGTTCTGGATTGAAAAAACCGATTAAATATCAGCGTTTCCATTCTAAGGGCGCATGTCATACTCAAAAAGATAGCAATCAGAAAGAAGTACACCCCT
>CAZBGF010000107.1:0-6363 GCA_964491255.1 uncultured Verrucomicrobiota bacterium | reverse complement strand
TTGGATGTTCCATTGATGTAATCAGAGGTCAGTAGTCAGTTGTCAGTGGTCAGTTGTCAGTTGTCAGTTGTCAGTTGTTCGAAGGAGGACGAGTGTTTGACATTATTGCAAGAAATAAATTTGAGAATCTGAAAGTATATCAACCCGAATTTTGCATTAAGAAAGCGCGGTGTTTTATCAGAAGAGCGTGCAAAACTATTAGAGAAAAATACAACGGACAACTGACGACTGACAACGGACAAATAGCGAGTATCTAATGATAACTTTTTTTAAACAACATATGGTTCTTGGGATTAGTGGAGTTATTCTTGTAATTTTGCTGATTATTGCGGTTTTTAACTTTGTTTCGGCGTCCACGCATTACGCGAAAGAGAAGCGGGCGCTCCAGACTGCCAGCACCCGTTTAGAACAGCTTTATCGTCGTGATCCCTATCCATCATTAGAAAATGTAAGGAAGGAAGCGGCAAATCTCAGTGAATTCTTGGATGTGTATAACGCGTTGAGCGCAAGCCTCATGTATGGCCAGATCAATCCCGAGCAGATGGAAGCGGCGGATTTTATGCCGTTACTGGAAAATACACTGCGGCGATTGAAAAAACTGTTAAATAACGCTCACGTTATTTTCCCGTCTACATTCGCCTTTGGTTTTGAAAGATATGCCGGCGGGCAGTTACCTTTTCCAGGAGATATTCCACGGCTGGTTCAACAGTTAAAGATAACCGAAAAATTATGCGGCATCATTTGTGACTCTGATGTGATTGAATTGCTTTCCTTTTCGCGTGAAATATTCGAATCGGATGTTGAATCGCAGATATCCAAATCGGGCGGCTCAGGCCGAAAAAGAGGAGCTGCTGCGCCTGTACCTTTGCCATCGAAAGATCATGACGCGGAACAGGACCTGGATCAACTTTACACTACTCAGCATTTCACGATTGTTTTTCGGGCGCGGGAACATGCAGTATTCGATGTTATGAACCGTTTGGCCCGGGATACCATGTTCAGTACAGTGGCTTATGTTCAAATGACGAATAAGAAACAAGCGCTTCAAGAACGAATAACATCACAATCATTTCCAAAACCGACGGCCGCATCAGGAGCCCAGGGTGCGCAAGAGGTTTTGTCACGGGATAGGCGCGTTGTTCTGGGGAAGGAAGATATAGAAGTCAAGCTTGAGGTGGATATTTATCAGTTTAAACCTGTCGAGGAGTAGTCCGTTGTTCGTTGTCAGTAGTCAGTTGTTGAAAAAAAGGATCTGACATTATGGCAAGAAGTAGTTTTGAGAATTTACGGGTGTATCAATTGTCAGAACAAATGGCTGATGAAATATGGAACATAGTCGTTTTGTGGGATCAGTTTGCAAAACAAACGGTGGGCAGCCAAATTGTTCGGGCTGCAGACAGCGTAGGTGCTAATGTTGCTGAAGGATCAGGGCGAGGAAGTTATCAAGACAATTGCTGCTTTGTCAGAATAGCGCGAGGTTCATTAAAGGAAACACAGCATTTTCTCAGAAGAGCATACAAAAGGAATATAATCAGTGATCATCAAGTCGCCAGGATTAAGCCAATAATTGATGAACTTGCGCCAAAACTGAATGCCTACTTGAATTCCATTGGAAAAGAACAACGGACAACGGACAACTGACTACTGACAAAGGAAATATTATGGATATGAGAGAAACAGTAGGTTGGCTGAAAACGGTTTACGATAAACTGTTATTGTTTGTCGTTCTGTTTTGTTTGTTGCTGTCAGTTGTTTTACTGAGTGTATTTGTGGACAGTGAAAAGAAGAGCCTGGGAGAAGCTCGGTGGGAACAGCCGATTGGCCCTCAGAAAGATGCTAAGCCGTTGGATATGACGTTTCTGAACGAGAGCATTGACAGGACAACAAATTCGTTTCAGATAAGCGACTGGACTAATCGGATGATGGTGGCGGAACTGCGAGTGAGTTGTGTGGCATGCGGCAGGCCCATATCTTATAACGCGGAAGTATGTCCATTCAGGAATTGCGGCGCGCTTCAGCCACAACCGCCGAATCCGGACAAAATTGACAGCGATCTCGACGGAATGCCTGATAAATGGGAAAAAACGTATGGATTGAATCACTTAAATCCTGATGACGCACATAAGGATTCGGATAATGACGGTTTTACGAATCTTGAGGAATTCAATTTCGGCACTGATTCATCAGATAAAACAGATGCTCCTCCGCCTGTGGCTAAGTTGCGGCTGTTAAAGGTGGGCAGATTACCTATGCCTTTGAGCTTCCAGTCCGTTCTTCGCCCGACTGAGCAGGATATGATGTTTGTCTTGAAGAACAAGAAGACGGGCCGGGATTATTATGTCAAAATTGGTGGACATGTTGAAGGCTATGAAGTGGTTGGGTTTGAAGAAAAAGCGGTTAAGGTACAAGATCGTACAATTCTTGGTTCGGTAGAGGAAAACATTTCTATTTTAACTCTTCGAAAAAACAACAAGGACATCTATTTGACCATTGGCCGCTATGATAATCAGGGGGAAATGGCAGCGAAAATCGTTTTTTTGATTGATAATTCACAATATGTGGTTATGACGGATGATGTCATTACATTGAAAAAAAATCGTTACAAAGTTGTTGACATCAAACAAGATAGTGTTATTGTAACTGATGAGTTAACAGGAAAGAAAACTTCTATAGAACCTTATTCGGAAGCAGAAGAAAGGTAAATACTCAGTGAATCCCGTGTTGGTGCATGATATGCATGCTGAGGCATATCCAATCGCGCATACAAGATACGCTCCTACACCATAGTATTCCGTGTAGGAGCCCCGAACGTTCGGAGTGATCGGGTCGTCAGGGAGACACGCGGGGGTTACTGAATACTTACGAGAAAAGCAAAGATCGTGCCACGAGCAGACCTCTGGCCGACCCGAGTCGTCTCGGGCAGGCGGGTAGGCTGTCAAAAATTCAAAATATCTTCGGATGGCTTAATAGATACAATACGACAGGCAATGATGAAACAACAGGCTGATATTATTTTCACGTTGGTGACAGCATTGGTGATGAGTTACCTGCCTCTTGTCAACGCACAGCAAGTTGGAACCAGCGGCATTGTCCCTTCTCAAGCCATCAATGATGAAACTCAAGTCATATCCACTGACGCGGAAGGCGCTCAGCCGGAAATTGGGACGGAGAAGACTGATGGCATTCAGGAAACAACTCCGGCCGAAGGACAGCCAGAGGCCATAGCGGCTCCGGTTACGGAAAAAACTGAAGAATCCGCCTTTGATATCGAACCTACGCCTTCTGTTGTCCAGGAGCCTGAAAAAGATTTAACGCCATCACCTCTCCCTGCGGAATCTGTTGAGCAGCCATCAGTCATATCCACTGACGCGGAAGGCGCTCAGCCGGAAATTGGGACGGAGAAGGCTGATGGCATTCAGGAAACAACTCCGGCCGAAGGACAGCTAGGGGCCATAGCGGCTCCGGTTACGGAAAAAACTGAAGAATCCGCCTTTGATATCGAACCTACGCCTTCTGTTGTCCAGGAGCCTGAAAAAGATTTAACGCCATCACCTCTCCCTGCGGAATCTGTTGAGCAGCCATCAGTCACATCCACTGACGCGGAAGGATCGGAACAACCCAGTTTTGAAATTGATAGGGGAAAAGATAATTACAAAGAGCTGGAAACCGAAGCGCCGCTCAGCGATGAGGAAGAGGAACCTGCTGTCAAAAAGGGGATGAAGAAAGCTCAACCAAAAAGATCGTTTTTTGGTAAATTATTCATGGGTAACGACAAAAAAGCGGAGAAAGATATTGAGGATGGTATTCAGGCTGAAGAGAAGTCTGTCACATCAGTTTCTGATTCGCAGGTTGAAGAAAAAAAATCGACTCCGGAAGTAATGTTAGCGGTTCGGGAAGAAATACGGCGTCAGGCAAAGGAAATTGAAGCGCTTAAGATTTTTGATAAAGCATATAATGCAATGAATCAGAACAAGTTTGACGACGCTTTAAAAAACTTTAACGAGGCGATGAATATCATGCCGAAGCGGCCGCAAACGATTGATATTCGGCAAAAAGCTATGATGAGTCAGGCGCAATGCGAATACCGGATTGCGTTAAATGATTTTCGCGCCGGCCGGATTGAAGAGACCCAAAAGGCGATAAGCCGCTCGTTGAGTTTTTATCCGGGGCATCGGAAAGCGGAGAGACTTCGTGAACGGGTCGCGCAATATGAACAAGAACGGATTAAACGCGAATCAAAGCCTCATTCGCCGGAAAAATCAGCGGAATATATTGATAAGCAAAAGAAGATAAACACTGCAATGAAATTGGGCAAGCAGTACATGGCGCTCCATGAATATGAAAAGGCCAGGCATGAATTCAGGCGTGTATTGATGGAAGACGAATTAAATTCGGAAGCTGGCGCGTACCTGAAAAGAATCGCGGAGAAGGAATTCAAATTAGGCACTGATCAAATGAATCGCATGAAAGCGGAAATGATGACGAAAGTGCGGGAGGCATGGACGCCTCCAGTGAAACTGGAAATATCCGCGCCGGAACGCGGCCTGGAATCAGGCCCTATAACAGATGTTGCCAGGCGTAAACTACTTGAGAAGCTGAACAGAATTGTTATTCCTGAGCTTGAACTTGTGCAGGCGAATATAGTGAATGTAATTAAATATCTCGATATGCAAAGTGTTGCAGGTGATAGAGAATCACCACCCAGCGAGAGAGGTGTTAATATCATTCTGAATTTAAAACGGCCGGGCGAGGCTGGTGTTGGAATGCAGGCTGCAGCTCCCGCCACCACAGGTATGGATGATTTGTTCGGGCCGGAGACGACGGTTACAACAACGCCCGGCGTCAACATTCCATTGATTACCTTGAGCCTTCGTAATATTAAGTTGATCGATGCGATCAAATATATCACGGAAGTGACAGGACTTAAGTATCGCATTGAAAAGAACGCGGTGGTAATTACGCCGGCTGATGTTGTCTACGGCACTGTGATTACCCGAACGTACAAAGTTCAACCTTCAATTCAAGAAGTGATTATGGGTGGGTCTTCCGCTGAGATTGGGGCTGGCGGTGAAGAAAGTTTTGGCGGTCTGGAGCTTGGCGGCGGAGCCGTAACTACCAGTCGAGGAGGTGATGTCAGGCAATTTTTCATAGAGGCGGGCGTGCCCTTTCCTGCAGGGACGTCAATTGTATATAAGCCAAGCCTGAACCTGCTGATTGCTTCCAATACCTCGGAAAATCTGGAACGGTTCGAGCAGATTCTGTCAACGCTGAATGTTATTCCAATTCAGGTGGAAATCGAAGCCCGTTTTGTTGAGATTTCGCAGACTGATCTTGAGGAAATAGGTGTGGAGTGGCAATTGACGGATGACTGGCAGATTGCGCAGGATGCCAGCGCTTCGGCAGGCATTCCACTCAGCGCCAGGGAACGGGTCCAGATCAATAAGGATTCGGTAACTAAGGGTTTACGGTATCTGCAGATGGGCGCAACCGGTCCAACAGCAGCTGCCGGAGGCAATATGGCGGGCATCTTTTCTATTTCCTCCATTTTGACTAATCCGGAATTGACATTTATTCTTCATGCCATGGAACAGCGGGACGGCGTCAATCTGCTTTCAGCGCCTAAGGTAACGACAAAAAGCGGATCAAATGCTGAAATCAAAGTAGTCAAGGAACTGACTTATCCAACGGAATTTGAACAGGATGTTCAATCGGTTGGTGTCTCGACCTCGACGGGGCAGACTGTCAATGATCTGACTCAGATCGTGGTCACTCCTTCCGGGTTTGAAACACGCGATTTGGGCGTTGTTCTGAATGTGACGCCAGTGGTTGGTCCTGATAATTATACGATTGATTTAACTATGCTTCCGCAGGTGGTGGAATTAGCCGACTGGATTAATTATGGGTCGTCTATGCAGAATCCCGACGGTTCGATCACGCAGTTAAATATGCCCCAGCCGATTTTTCACAGCCGTTCCATTGCCACCAGTATTTCCATCTGGGATGGACAGACCGTCGTGATGGGTGGATTGATCACGGAAGGGCAGACTACAACTGAAGATAAAATTCCCATTCTGGGTGATATTCCCCTTCTGGGATACCTGTTCAAAAGCAAAACCAGTAAAAGTATTAAACGTAATCTGCTGATTTTCGTTACGGCATATATTGTTGATCCAGCTGGAAACAGAATCAACAAACCGTCGGCTGATTTAACACACTCCATTACAACTCGTTAATTCCATGATTTCAACGCAGAACGCGGATCTCGGAACTCGGAATTTTATTTATCATTAATCGTTCTTTTCTAACGCGGGCTATGCCCGCAACTCAAAGACGAACCACAGATGGACACTGATAAACACAGAT
>CAZBGF010000106.1:0-6400 GCA_964491255.1 uncultured Verrucomicrobiota bacterium | reverse complement strand
CAGCGCCGCCGGATTCAGAGTGCCATCGCCTGCCCACATGCTGTCGGTACAAGGCCATCCACCATGAGCCAAAGCATTAGCCACAATGGACATGAACGGAGCAAACGGCATCACTTCCAATGCTCCCAGAACGATATTATCGTATAAAATATCAAACGGGCATTCTTTGCCTTCTGAAAGCGAACGGAACACAATTGCCGATTTCATTGGACGTGAAAAACCATTATTAAAACTGGTTGTATACCCGATAGTGGGGTCTGTAGAAACGTAACTGACCGCTTCGCGCACCTCGTACATGTCTTCGCAAATCATATAATGATAATTATTCACCACCGTGGCGCCGGGAATAAGAGTGTTGACTTCCTTCTGAACCCGGTTCAGATAGCGGGCCTGTTCCCGGAACGTCCACATCTTGTATTCTTTGAATTCAGGGGCGTCAATATCGCTCTCGAAACCCGGCGGTTCCCGACCCATTTCATTTTGAAAACGCTCTTTGCAGTTACTGCATAGCTCGCGACCCGGATAATCCAGCATATCTATGTAGAACCCGGCCACCGGATATTGGGAAGCCACCTCCTTGATCTGCTCCAATACAAAATCTCCGTATCCTCCGTTCCAACAGGGACGCGCCACGATTTCACCTTCTCTATTTTTCCGGAAATGATGCCAGTCACGGGGAACCTCGTTGTGTTTCAACGCAAATTGCATATTCGCAAATTCATAAACCGCAACCATTGCTATTTTCTGCTTTACGCATTCTTCCACGGTTTCACCGAAAAAATCGCGCCCGCCCATCCATGAAAACACCCGACCCGGTTTAATCTTTGTCGGGTAATAGCAGTTGCCCATGTGACACGACATATAGAAGTTTACCGTGTCACATCCGGCATCAGATAGACCGCCCACAAAATCCCGAGCGCTGAAATTACATAGAACATCCTTCATGTAGGAATTCTGATCCTTATCGACCATATGCATGCCTACAAAAAACCTGTTTGTAAAATCCTCAGGCCAGTTCTTTCCGTAAAGTTTCATAATCTGCATTCTCCTTTTTTATTTGAACTTAGGCCGCAGGAGCGGCAACTCTAAGGAGATCGGTCATTCTTGGCCGATCATGGCAGGCAAACAGGCAGGAATGCCTGTCTTCCTTTGCCTGCCGGATATCTTTGAAATTCCTATACATAAACTTAGACTGATCTATTCATCTGCCCTTCGACATGCTCAGGGCCATGAGCATGCGGCGATTACAGTCGCCGTGCGTCGAATGGCCACTAAGGCCGCGCCACGGCGTGGCAAGCCACGCGTTTCGCGTGGTAAACACTAAGTTCGCCGCGCCTTGGCGTGGTTTACCCCGCAAGGCGGGGATACAAAGAAAATAAGTTTATGAATAATCGAATGGCCATGTGTTCATGGAGCGGAGGGAAAGACAGTTGCCTGGCTTGTTATAAAGCAATCAAAAAGGGATATCAGGTTAGATATTTATTAAATTTTATATCTAAACAATACAAACGCGGCTGTTTTCACGGAATCGAGAGTCAGCTTTTGAAACTTCAGGCCAGGTCAATCGGTATACCGTTAATCCAGAAGGAAGTCAGTCAAGACATGGATGCCTATGAAGAGGAATTTAAATCCGGGGTTAAAGAAATTCAATCCAGGGGTATAGAGGCGATGATTTTTGGCGATGTGTATTTAGAAGAGCATAAGCAGTGGGTGGGGCGCGTATGTAAAGAGCTGGATATCATGCCTGTCGAACTGCTCTGGAATATGACGCCTGTGGACGTTGTGAATGAGTTTATTGATGCGGGCTTCAAGGCAATCGTTGTCAGTTGTAAAGCCGATATATTGGGAAAAGATTTCATTGGCCGATATGTAGACAAAGAAATGGTTAAGGAGTTAAGAACGAGAAAGATTTGTCCATGCGGCGAGAATGGTGAATTTCACACCTTTGTTCTTGATGGCCCTTTTTTTCAAAGACGCATTGAAATAGTTGAAAGCGAGCCTGTTCTTAAGGAGGGCTTCTGGAAGCATTGGTTTTTAGATATCCGAAAATACAAAACAGTTAATAAACATCACAAAGAAAGTACGCAATCATTATGAAACACTACAGTCCAGTCGTACTCTCGGTAATGGCGGCAATGACTTACGCGGCCGTCGGCCAGGATGTTAATGAACCGGAACAGGAAATCGTTGTTTCTGCCAGTCGCGATTATAGGGCGGCTTGTCAAATCCCCGCGAACGTGACGATTCTAACAGGGGCGGATCTTGAGCAACCAGGATTAGTGAGTCTTGTTGATGCCCTGCAAAATCTGGCCGGCATCTATTTTCGTACGACTTCCGGAGACGCATCTCAGGCGCAGATTACTATGCGCGGGTTCGGTGAGAACTCACATGGCCGTGTTCTCGTTTTGCTTGACGGCCGGATGCTGAATCGTCCGGATATGGCGGGCATCAACTGGTTGCAGGTGCCGCTCAATAATATAGAACGAGTTGAAATTCTCAGGGGAAGCCAAAGCGTGCTTTACGGCGATCACGCTATAGGCGGCGTGATAAATATTGTTACGAGAAAGGGAACCCCGACACCTGAATACTCAGTTTCGGCAATGGGCGGAAGCTATGGCTTGAACATCCAGCGCCTTGGTGTTTCAGGCTCTTCCGGGCCGCTTTCTTACGCGGCTAATGCTGAACGGAATCAGTCAAGCGGATATAGAGATCGGTCGGCTTATTTGAACTGGGGCGCGGGCGCCAATCTCGGCTATGACGTCAACGAGTGGAATAATGTTACATTGGCACTGTCGTACGACACTATTGATTATGAGATACCCGGATATCTCACCAAGGATGCAATGGACGAGGATCCGAGGCAAAGTATTTTTCCCGATGACAGCGCGAAAAATCGTTATTATAATGCCGGTCTGGGTCTGAAATCGCTCTGGACTGATATTGGACAATTTGATGTTGATGTTTTCTATGGAAGAAAAGATATTGAGTCGGACATGACCAGTTGGTCAAGTTTTTCCGATTTTACTATTGATACATATGGAGTAACACCGCAATTCAGTGTAAATGAAGACCTGTTCAATCATCAGAACGCATTTTTTATTGGTTTCGATGGATATCTCGACATACTTGATGTAAATCGGTACAGCAATTCACAACGCGTAATGGAAACATCAGCCGCAACGATCAAAAAGCGTACACTGGGCGGGTATGCCAGGAATGAATTTTCAATCACTGATGAACTTGCGTTAGACCTGGGCGCAAGACTCGAACAGGCGCGGTTTGACGCAGACATTCCAACTGCCGGCATTGATGATGATAAAATACAAAACGCCAGCGCTGTGGATGCGGCGCTCATCTATATCCTCCCGAATGAATCTAAAGTGTTTGCGCGTGCTGGAACAGTGTACCGTTTTCCATTTGTCGATGAAATGATTAGTTATATCGGTTATGGCGCTGACCAGATATACCAGGACGTTGACACAGAAAAGGGACAGAACTATGAAATTGGAACTGATTTTGCTATTCTCGATAGCCTGCGCATGGGATTAACTCTGTTTCTGCTGGATATGAAGGATGAAATTGCGTGGAACAATGTTACGTATCAGAACGAGAATCTTGATGACACGCGTCATATGGGTGCAGAAGCAAAGGCCGGATGGTCGTTTTTAGATCTGTGCCGACTGGATGCCGGGTACACGTATACAAGAACGCGATTCACCAACGGCGACTACGATGGAAATGATGTGCCGCTTGTTCCGAATCATAAAGTATCATTGGGCGCCAAATGGTTTCTTCCATTAGATTTTTCGTTAAACGCGTCTTTTACATATGTCGGCAGGCAATACTTAGGCGGCGATAATGCGAATGCCGGCAATAAACTCTCTGACTACACAGTCGTTGATCTCGGCATAAGTTATACGCACGAAGTCATCGACCGACTGAATATCGAGGTTTTTGCTGGTGTTGACAATGTGTTTGATGAGCACTACGCAACAATAGGTTATCAGGGATGGAATATTGATGGCTATTATCCATCGCCGGACAGAACCTATAAAGCTGGTCTGTCCTGTCGGTTCTAAAGCGGGCTGTGCCCGCCACGTCGGCGCCTTTGGCGCCAAGTGGCCATTTGTTTTGTGACGTGGTAACCTCATTATGTTTCTATGTCGGTAGTGTGGCGAATTCGGTTCGAAAAAGGCTGCGGTGATCTCAGTCCGCCTGCAGGTTTTCCGTGCTTGCGCATACACGAGTATAGCGCTTCGCGCGGTGCACCCACATTCGGACCAAGCTTATCTTGCTTTTTCGAATCCCGACAAGTCGGGAAACCAAATTCGCCGCACGGTAGCATCAGGCTTCGCTCAGAGCTGCGCCTGACATGTTGCTATCGCACAAATTAACGATTTCGTCTTTGGCTATATCATTCATGTAATCAACGAATTACACACATGACAAAAAACCAACTTGTTTTTCATAGCAGTTCCTGATAGATCAGGTTCTAATAAAATAAAAAACTAAAAAAACGAAAGTGTTTAACATGAGTTACATTTATTGTGATAACTGCCTGACCATGGCCCGGGATATCATGGCTAAAGGAGGAGTGGTCATGTGGCCGCTTCTTATCTGCTCGTTTATCTCGCTGGCCATCATTATCGAACGGATTCTGTTCTGGTGGAGAGAACGGCGCGGAAAACAATATACACCATTGATCGAAAAGCTGTTTCATCATACTCGTGAGGGAGATTTCGATAAGGCAATTAAGGTTGGGCTGGAAAAAGCAAACTCGATTACGCGCGTTCTTGTTGCCGGTCTGGAACACAGGGATTACAGCCTTACAGAGAGTATGAATGTCGCGGCAAGTGATGAAATTGCCCGTATGAAACAAGGACTTTCCGTTCTGGACACCATTATTACAATGGCGCCTCTACTGGGTATCCTTGGAACCGTTATGGGTATTATCAGGTCATTTCGTCTATTGAGCACGAGTGAGATGATGAATCCATCCGCGGTGACAAGCGGTATTGCAGAAGCTTTAATTACTACCGCGACGGGACTGATTATCGCGTTAGTCACACTGGTGCTGTTCAACACCCTGGCCAGCAAGGTTCAGGCCGAAACACGGCGCATGGAACAAATTGTCACTCAATTTGAAGCAGCGTATAAAAAAGGACTGACTCATGCATCTGACCACCGGTTATGAAAATAAAAAGGCGCGAATTGAAATGGTGCCCTTGATTGATGTTGTTTTTCTGCTTTTGGTATTCTTTATTTACGCCATGTTTTCTCTGTCCGTTCACAACGGGCTTCGCGTTTCACTTCCGACAGCGTCCGGCGATGCAGAACAACGGCGGAATCTTCAGGTTACTCTCACTGAAGAAAACACACTTTGGTTCAACGGAAATGCCGTGGAAATGAATCAGTGCATTAAGCAGGTAATAGAATGCACAAAAGCCTCTCCATGTTCAGTTATGATCAGCGGAGACAGGAAAGCTGATTTAGGCAGGGGGATCGAATTATTGTCTCGATTGAAAGACGCCGGTGTTCAGTCTGTGGTTTTCGAGGTATCAGCCGGAGGGCAGGGGAAGGATGACGGAAGTCAGAAGACGGAAGACAGATGACGGAAGACCAAAGACAGCGAGATACACTTCACGCTTCACGAGATACGCTTAATGACGGATGACGGAGATTTTGCTGAATATGTTATTATAAAGGGAAAGAGCCATGAAGCGGCAAATTGATTTATTCGTGGGATTCACAGTTTCCATATTACTGCATGGCTTGATCATGGTTTGTGTAGCGTGTGTATTACCGGCGAATCGTTCTGAAATTACACCAGATTTCCAGACAGGTGATTCCAGCCTGGCTCTTACACTGCCATTCACGCAGGTATCCACGCAGGTTGATCCGAAGCCGATGGAAATAAAAACAACGCGTACCGATGCTGATGAAACGAAATCAACTGAAATTATTGAAGAAAAAAACTCCGACTATCTTGATCAGGCTTATAATGACAATAATGAACAAGCAATTCATTATCCCGATGCTGACATGCTGAAAAAAGGAGTGGTTGAAGACGCTCGTCCCGAATCTTGGATTCGTCCATATTATCCGCTGGGGTCTCGTCTGAGAGGAGAAGAAGGCAGAGTTACTCTTAACGTGACAGTCAACACATCAGGGAAAGCACGGCATATTGATATCATGCAATCAAGCGGATATCGCGCCTTGAATCACGCGGCCATACAAGCCGTACAAAAAGCCAGGTTTATTCCAACCCGTCAGAACGGAATACCCATTGAATCTGAAATAACTTTGACGTTTCGATTCGAACTTGTGGATTAATATTATCGTAACTAGTCGATACTGAAAAAGTACTAACCACGAAGTCACGAAGGACACAAAGAGATTT
>CAZBGF010000105.1:0-6439 GCA_964491255.1 uncultured Verrucomicrobiota bacterium | reverse complement strand
ATGAGCAAGAAATGAGCTGAAAACGGTATCAATTCATCTGCGAAGATCTATAATACTGTGATTTATAGCGCATCAGATGACTATAGTGGTGACTATCTCACCGCTCAGGCAATTCCTCAGAAGTACACGGCTCATATAGGTGGACCGGTAATCATTGGCAAGCACGTTATTATCGGTAGTAGCTGCACTATTATGGGGCCATGCAAAATTGGAGAGGGATGTAGTATCGGAGCAATGACCTTAATTCAAAAGGACTTGCTACCTTGGGGGATTTATGTTGGCATTCCCTGTAAACGAATTAAAGAACGGAAAAAAGGTTTACTATCTCTTGAAAAGCAGTTCTTAAAAGAAAAGCTAACAAATGGCTAAAGTTGACGGCAATCGCCCTTGCAATGTTTGAATTCACTGGTCTTGGCACCGTTTTCGTTAGTTGAAATTCAGTGTGGCCGCAACTTAGCCTGGTGTTGTCCGTAAAGAATGATTCTTACAGGGCCGCCAAGTAGAAGGAGATGAATAATGGGAGACATGAGTTTTTTAGGGGCAATAGCGGGCTATGCTGCGTTTGTGTTGGTTATCGGTCTGTTTAATCTCATTTACAATGTGGTGAACTTAAAACTAGAATTAACTCTCAGGGTGATAGGGGCACACTTCCTGGCCGCAGCAATCGCCGAAATTATCTTCATTATTGTATATGTTCTCATCTTCTGGCTCCACAAGGGAGCAGCTTGGTGGATCGGATGCGTTGTCGCCTCCGGCATCGGAACAGGAGTCTTGAGTGAGAGGCTGTCTTCGCATCGCAGATAAGGGAACACAGTTCGGACAACCATGGGGTGGAGTGGGACGCGTATATCTACGGGGAGCTGTAAGGACAAGGGTTTTGGCGCGCCCCTCACCCCAATCATTAGGAATTAAAGAATGTTCTCAGGTATTGAAGAAGAAATATTTAATGACCCAGAATTCAAAGAGGATTCTGTGAGAGAGGTGATTATCGCACCTATCCTTTCGGGATTAGGATATATGCCGAATGGATCAACAAGGGTAACCCGTAGCAAGACGCTACGTCATCCGTTTATTCGTGTTGGCACTAAAAATCACCCAGTCTTGACTATTCCTGACTACACTATTTTTATTAACGATAGAGCTTATTTTGTCCTCGATGCTAAAGCGCCAAATGAATCTGTTTTGAGACCTGACCATATACAGCAAGCTTATAGCTATGCGATTCACCCAGAAGTGGGTTGCCGTGAGTTCGGACTATGCAATGGGCGCGAGTTTGTAATCTTTAGCACCAACCAAACAGAACCTTTGCTTCATCTCAAATTTAATCAGTATGAGTCCCATTGGGACAAGTTCGAAAAACATTTGTTGCCAAGGTATCTAACTAGACCAGTCTTACGCGAATTTAAACCTGATTTTGGAACCGCCTTGAAACGAATGGGGTTTGAGCAAACAATTGGCATTGTAATAGTGGGGGCTCGGTTAAACATTTTCGGCCGCGTGTCTCATGACTTGATTACAGCAAGTGCAAATTGTGACGTGGGTTTTGGCGAACACTGTGTGAGTTTTGATTTTTCTCCCGAAATTTTAGACGATATCGTCGCCGGACTTCCGAAGCCCCTCGGGAGACAGTTTATTGATGCTTTAAACAGGGCACCTTTTCAAGTAGCTGCTGGATTAATCATTGAAGCAGATATCACGGCTGAATTAGGAGAGGAAACGCAAGGGCGGGATGACAAATTTATTCCTCTAATCATAAAGTCCGTCCATGAATCAAGGTTTAATCCAATAGATATACCCGAAGATCCAAATGAATATCCTCCAAGTGTTTTTGTGTTAAAGGACGCGTTTGAAATTAGAACGGTAAAAATTGATTCCTAACGACGGCATTAAGGGCGACGGCCAATAGCCGCCGCGCCTTATGCCGGTTAGCCTGCTATAGAGAAAGGAGAGACATATCGATCATGTTAAAGCACAATCCAGTAGATTTCACGACCGCACTGAGCGCTAAGCTGGCCAGCCGGTCACGTCACGTATGCGCGTTCCTCGGCGCAGGCAGTGCACAAGCATGCGGCCTACCGGGGGTAGAGCAGCTACAGGCAGAGGTGCTATCGGCCTTGGAGGCTGGCGACAAAGAGGCGTTTCAGCGCCAACTAAAAGAGTGCGACCTCGAAGGAGCGCTGACGCGCATACGTCGCATCGCAGCCTTGGTCAGTGACGAGGAAAAATTTTACGGCCTGACGAACGAGAAAGCCACGACTTTGGATGCCGCCGTGTGCAAAGCCATCGTCAAGGCGCTCGACATCCAAAACGCCAACCTCGAACCCTTTTATCAATTCGCTACCTGGGCTGCACATGCGGACTACAATCTCCCGGTCGAACTCTTTACAGTGAATTACGATTTGCTATTAGAGACCACTCTTGACAGCTTGCGGGTGCCTTACTTCGACGGCTTCGTCGGCACCATTCGAGCTCGATTCCACACGGAGCTTGTCGAAGGTAGGGCTGGATCTGATCGGGAATGGATGCCCGCCTTTTTTGTGCGACTTTGGAAACTTCATGGCTCTGTGAATTGGGCCTGGGAGAAGGATCGGACAATCATACGGCTGGGCCAACCAATCTCCAAAGGTGATGCCGCCGCCATCTTCCCTTCCGACACTAAGTACGAGGAATCCCGGAGGGTTCCATTCGTGGTATTGCAGGATCGCTTTCGGCGGGCGTTACACGAGCCAGAAACACTTATCTTGATTTCAGGGTACTCCTTCAGCGACTCGCATCTGAACGACATGATCTTCGATGCAGCTTCCCGTCGCCCGCGCTCAGAATTCCAAGTTTTCTGCTACTCGGATATTCCGGCAGTATTATCCAAACAAGCCATGATCACGCCCAATTTGCAGGTTGCTAGTGGCCGCGAGGCAATCCTCGGCGGTGTGCGGGGCGAATGGAAGTCCCCTGAAGACCCGCCGCCCGGCCTTTGGGTTGATGGCCAATTCGGTCTTCGGGACTTCACACACTTATCTGCCTACCTCGCTCGAAGTGTGCCCCAGGAACCGGAGAGTGAAACGCTCATGCGCGAATTTCTCGAGAAGGCCATCACGAAAAGCGTGGTCGAAGGAGGCACAAAAGAGGATGCCTGAGCGAGATCCGACCTGCATAGGTAGAGTACGCCATGTCCTTGGCGCAACCATAACCGTAGCTCTCGATTCTGACTTGGCGGGTGTTGCTCCCATCTACCGTGGACGACTACAGCCAGTCGGCCAAATCGGTTCGCTCGTGCGCCTTCCGCAAGGACTCGTTGACCTCATCGCTACCGTGAATCTCGTTGGCATTGCTGAATTGGCCGGATCTCTCGCACCAACCGATGCCGTTCAATCAGACGAGCGCTGGCTCCAAGTTCAGTTGTTAGGCGAGATTGACCGTGCAACGGGTCGCTTCCAGCGGGGAGTGGGGTCGTACCCTGGCTTGGATGACGCCGTGCATTTCGCTACGCCTGATGAACTCAGGTCGGTTTTCCCGCCACCCGACGACGACCACGTACGCTTAGGGCGCTTGGCTGCTGCCGAGGAAGTACCTGTTTCCTTGGATGCTTCGCGCCTCGTTGTCCGACATTCCGCAGTCGTAGGTTCCACTGGTTCTGGGAAAACAAGTGCAGTCGCTTCGTTAATGCAGGCTTTCGTGAACGGGGGATGGCAGGCGGCCAATATAGTCGTCGTCGATCCGCATGGCGAGTACGCGCCTGCTTTGGAGCATAATGCCTCAGTACGAAGTGTTCTCGCCGTCGGAGACAATCGACTCCGTGTTCCCTACTGGGCGCTACCTGCCTCGGATATAGCGCGTATCTTCACGGGTGCCCCTGGGGGCGCCACATTCGCCAATCGCTTCAGTGAACTCGTGGTCGAGGCTCGGCGCAAATTCGTTGAGGATGCGGATTGGCTGACACTAGACCCCACTACTGTCACTGCCGATACACCGGTACCCTTCGACATCCGTCCCATCTGGCACATACTGGACTCGGAGAATCGAGAAACCCGTATGAATAAAGGTGACCCGAGCACGGCTTGTCGAACAGACCCGGGTGATCCGGCTATTCTACGCGCAGCGCAGTTTGAGCCCTACGGCCCCGCAGGTCAGCCACCGCACCAAAGCCCCATGTACGGTGTCCATGGAACAACCCCGGACCTTCTCCGTCTGGGCCTTCTCGACCCGCAACTGCGTTTCTTCCAGGAACCAGTTGGAGATCCGAAGGGACAAGATCCGCTCGTTGATGTCATGCAGGAGTGGCTTGGCAAAGAGCAACCCATCTCGGTCCTTGATTTCAGTGGTGTTCCGGCTGAAGCTGCTGACGTCGCTATCGGCGTCGTGCTCAATCTCCTCTTCGAGGTGTCGCTGCGCGGTAAACCCGGCGGACCAGGGATTGGTCGCCCCAGCCCAGTTCTTGTAGTGTTGGAAGAAGCCCACCGGTATCTCGGTGAAGGCGCGAGCACACTGACGCGCAATTCGGCCAACCGAATAGCGCGGGAGGGTCGCAAGTACGGGATTGGCCTCTTGCTGGTTACTCAGCGTCCAACGGAACTCCCCAAGACGGCGTTAGCCCAGTGCGGTACCATTATCGCGCTTCGCCTGTCGAATTCCGATGATCAAAATACCATCAAGTCGGCACTTCCGGATGCGGTTGCCGGGTTAGCTGCAGTACTTCCCTCACTTCGCACACACGAGGCAATCATCAGCGGTGAGGCCTTGATCCTTCCCGCGCGCTCTATCCTTGACAATCCAAATCCCTGGCCACAAGCCAAGGATCCGTCACTGCAGCCATGGCGTCAGGAGCCGCAACTGCCCGATATCGGACCTGCCTTGGCGTCGTGGCGTGGCACCTATGAGGAGGTTGAAGAATGATTGAATGGATTCCAGTTAGCGGTTCAGATCGAATCATCGCCGAGGCATATGACGCTGAAACCGAGACGATCTACGTCCGCTTTCCGAAAGGTATAGAATGGTACTACGCCGCATGTCCTCCTCATATTTGGGAGGAGTTTACCGCGCCCGGGCAGTCGCGTGGCCAATACATCAAGAGAGTGCTGGATTTCAAGCCGCATGGAAGACATTCAGGCTAACAAGGCTAATGCATCCGACGCAGAAAGCCGCGCGGCTGATTAGCGGCGTTAGGTGACAAGATAGAGATCAAAAAGAATGGTAAGCGGTCGAAAAAAAACGAGAATAGAAATTCCCTCTGTTTCGCTGGGAGGAGTCGTGGAAGAAGAAACGCTGCCGATGAAATGGGTGAAATATCCAAATCACTACGGTACGTTTTTTGCTTTTTCTGAACATGAAACTGGCCCTTGGCATTTTTGCAAATGCAATGAAACCCCACTCACGAATCTTTTTGAACTCAATCGCCGATTTCCGCCAAAGAATAATGTGAACAAGAACCGTTTAGCGCCTCTCGATAGTCTTCACGTGCCGGACGAAATCGCTGAGATTTCTATCGAGCATCCCAATGATCCGATTTCTGCTTTTGAATTTCACGAAAAGCTTTGTCATCGGTGCAACTTGGCCACACCGACAATGCGCTATTGTCACGAAATGTATGGTGGACGATTCGATCAGTCTTTCGGATGGTACACCAACCAATCTTATTTACGTTATGGTGTCAACCCTTGGCCCATTTACAATTTTCTTGAAGAAATCTGTCCGGACAATATCCAGGCGCTGATCTTGGAGTTTCGGGCAACCCATGTTGCCTATATGTCGGAAACGCAGAACAATTCTTCAGCACTAGCGAACGATGAATTCAATACCCTTCGAAAGGCTTATAACAAAGCCACCCGCGAATTGAAAAACACATTCGTAAATTTCACCCGTGAGGAATTCGGATTTCGAAAAGTGGGCGAAGGCTGGGTAAGCGAAACCATTGTATTCAAAATAACACAGCAGTTGCTACCATCATTCGAAATCGTTCGACACCACAGGCCTGAATGGTTGGAAGGTTTGGAGTTGGACATATACCTCCCGGATCTGAAAATAGGCCTCGAATACCAAGGGCAGCAGCATTTCTTTCCAATCAAAGCCTGGGGTGGCGAGTCTGCCCTAAAAGCGCTAAAAGAGCGCGACCAAAGAAAAGTAGAAGTTTGCGAATCTATGGGGATTATTTTGATCCATATCAACTATACTGATCCCCTAACTAGACGGTTTATCAGCGGGAAACTCGAAGATGCTGGTGTTCAACTGAGGAACCAACACTCTACCGCCACCTAACCATCGCCTGGAGCCGACCGCTTAAAAAGACGCGGCGGCTCAGGCGGGGCGTTATACCCAACAAAAACCGAATAGAACCATGAAGGATGCAGTGCGCAAATGGGTCCAATAGAGTCGAGCTTTCGACGAACTCCTAAAAACATGGGTGTCAGGCCTACACAGTTGACAGCCTATGCCTTTCTATCCAAAT
>CAZBGF010000104.1:0-6457 GCA_964491255.1 uncultured Verrucomicrobiota bacterium | reverse complement strand
ATGGAAGAAGAACAAGATAAGAAGACAAAGAAATCCTCTCGAAAAAGAGGTTGCCTGATCTCAGTGCTGATGGTTTCGGCATTGATTGTCTATATATTCTGGCAAATTGGTGGACCTGGCAGGCGGGCCAAACGAGCATATCAAGCGATCAGGCCGGGCATGAGTTTTGGAAATGTTGAAAATCTGCTCACAGGTCGACACTACTGCTTCTTCCAGGTTAAGAAGAATGATCAATGGCAAAATCTTTCTCGAGATGAGTTTACTGGTATAATGGCGACCACCTCCGGCAATGCGTCTACTGCCAGACGACTTCAACTCCACTTCATGGGCATAGCACCGGGGCGTGTGTCCTTTTTCGTTGAACTTGATCACAATGGCAACGTGACCAATATAACAAATCCGTATGGGTGGGACTGAAACAAACCTAACCAGAGCATTGAACCTGTTTTTTTAACCGTGCATGATGAAAAAAAGCTCATTCAAAGACCAGTCCCCGTGATCTAAAATTCATGATTGCGTTCGTGGTAATATAACGAAATGATTGATAAGGCCCAACGATGATTCAACGTTTGCTATTGCTTCTGAAATCCGCCTTGTCTGCCCGCTGTTTGCCATGGATACTGGCCCTGCTGGCCTTGGTGATAATGAGCGGGACACTCGGTGAAGGCTTCCTCATGGACGACTATTTTCATCGAGCCAAGTTGCTCGGTCGATTGCATGAAGGCAGTGGTGATTTCCTAACGGTCATCAACGACATGTTCACCCTGAATCGAACGCCTGAGCGCCTCACGGAATACCAGGAAAGCGGCCTGATCCCCTGGTGGGCATCGGATTCTCTGCGGGTCTCCAATTGGCGGCCCCTGACCTCTCTAACGCATTGGCTGGACTACCGGTTCTATCCGCATTGGCCTGCAGGGATGCATGCCCACAGTCTACTCTGGTTTGCCGGTGCTGTCCTGGCAGTGACCTTGCTGTATCGCAAGCTCTCGGGTGCTGTCTGGATCGCCGGACTGGCTGCCCTTATGTACTTATGCGATGAAGCCAACTACTATCCTGTTCTCTGGATCGCCAACCGCAACGAACTCATCGCTGTCACTTTCGGCGTCTGGGCAATTTACTGTCATCATCAATGGCGCTCGGTCGGCGCAAAAAAATATCTCGTCGGTTCAACCGTCCTGTTTCTTCTGTCACTGCTGGCGACCGAGGCTGGTATCGCCGTGTTCGCCTACCTGATCGCTTATGCCTTTTGTCTCGATGGCGATCCGTGGCGCCAGCGCTGGAAAAGTCTGATGCCCGCGTTTGCGATACTGGTCCTATGGCATCTGGTTTATAATGGCCTGGGACACGGTGTGGAATCATGTGGTGCGATCATCGACCCCGTGCATACACCTCTGGCCTTTGCACGGGTAGCTATCACGCGTGCGCCTCTACTGCTGATGGGAGCATTTGGTCTGGCTCAACCCGACTTCTATTTGATATTTAATCCCGCATTGAAACGAATCATTGTGATCGCCAGTAGTGCAGGTTTAGTGGTCATAGGCTTGCTGTTGATTCCAGTTCTACGCAAGGACCGTACAGCCCGCTTCTACGGGATGGGCATGTTTTTGTCGGTGTGGCCTATCTGCGTAACCATGCCGTCCACGCGCAACCTGATGTTCGTTGCGATTGGGGGCTTTGGCTTGGTGGCACACCTCCTGGCTTTCTTGGCCCACCGAGACAGGCGTTCAAGTCCTGCACGTTTCTGGCGTGGTGTTATGTGGGTTCTGGTGGTGAGTTTATTGCTGATTCATATACCCGTAGCATTGGGCACACGCCTGTTTCAGCCCAAGATGACGAAAATCATGATCGATCTCTTGGTACCGGACATACCCTTGGACGATAATGCATCTGGCATCTCGGACAAAAGGGTGATAGTGGTCAATGCACCAAATCCCTTTGGTATGACATACCTGCCCCTGATCCGGCAGCACCAGGGAAAGCCCTTACCCTTGAGTATCCACACACTCGCTCCCTCATTTGCACCTCTGGATATTGAGCGGCCGGACATTTACACCCTCGTAATACGAGCCCGTGCAAAAAATCTCTTTACTTGTGCCCATCAGTCACCATTCGCACACTTGAACATGTTCCAAACCATAAACCGGATATGGAACGCTGATTGGGACCATATTGAACAGGGGCAAACAAAGCGATTGTCTCATCTCAGTATTCAGGTCAGGCAGGTCGATGAGCTGGGCATACCCCTGGAGGTCGCATTTATCTTTGACCGGCCCCTGGATGATGATGTCCTGGTCTGGATTACCTACGACTATCAGGAATCCCGCTATCGGCCGTTTTGCATACCCGGGATCGGGGAAACGCGCCTACTCGCCGGAACAAATCCGTCGCAAACGAGCAATGAAACATATATGCACTGACCCGCATTCTGGACACCGGCGGTCCGCACGGCCTAAGCAGGACGTCTTGTTCCGTTAAATCGAATATATCTGAGTATCCATATTACGTATGTTTGCTCAGTTCTGATAGAATAATAATGACAGCGCAATACTTTTCTAACCTGATATAGGCTGATGCTTTTCCTTTACATGGCTTCACTTACATGGCATCATTTCTTTCTTCTAATTTGATGCATAGGAATTTCAAAGTTACGTGAATTGTCTCATGTTTTTGTCATTCCGAACGCCCCGTACGTACGGGGGCGCCAACATTATTTATATGGCTGAGATCCTTCACTTTGTTCAGGATGACAGAAAAGTCGCTCGGCAGTTGCCGTTCCTGCGGCCTAATTAAACATATTCGTCTGCCACCAATATCCCGTAAAGCAGAGTTTTTGCGGCGAATAATCCAGGCTGAAAATCATATAAAAACATTACGTAACTTACGCTTAATATCAGTATTAAAATGAGTTGACACATACTTTTCAAAACGAGCGCGTTTTGAAAAGATGGTCTCTCAGATTGTTGAAGCGATAAGACCAAAGAAGGAGATAGATCATGCATGAATTGAATACAATTGCTTATAAAATTAATATCGGGCAAGTGACAAAAAGGCTTCGTTCTCTGTACGAAAGACAAGCAGAGGATGGTATTTTCGCGGTATTCGAAGTTCCCAGCCCGACGTTAGCGGAGTTTGGGAAGAAATATCCGGAAGGATTTTGTGACCCCCCGGACCCTTGTGAACGAATCGCTTTTTGGGATAGCATGTTGAAAGAACGTATGACTATAGAAGATGACTCCCTGCCAAGCGCCTACTTGAGCGAGCTTGATCAAGGATTATATGGCGCACTGCTGGGCGGCGACATCCAATTCATGGCTCATCCTGACAACGGCTGGATTTCCTCGATGGTCTTACCACTTTTGCATGACTGGTCCGAATTTGACTCTCTGAGATTCGATGTATCCCATCCCTGGTTCCGCAGGTACATGCGTCAATTGAAGATTTTTATTGAAGGAAGCATAGGTAAGTTTGGTGTCAGTCACCTCATTTTAATCAACCATCTGAATCTGGCGTTCGAACTGGTGGGTGCGACCACAACCTACATGAGTATGATTGAAAACCCTGCGATGCTCCAGAAAACCATTACGCTTGCTTTCGATCTGAATATGCTTGTTCAAAGTTATTTCTTTGAGAAGGTGCCGATGGTAAACGGCGGAACCTGTAGTAATATGGTTCAATGGATCCCCGGGAAAATTGTCTCGGAAAGTGTTGATCCTTTCCATATGACTTCTGCGGATGATTTTGAAAAATGGGGACGTGAACCACTGGAGAAAATGTTCGAACAATTCGATGGAGGTGTTATACACATTCATGGGAATGGCAGGCATCTGCTGGAAGCGGCATGTACACTTAAAGGATTAAAAGCTATCTACATGGGAGATGATAAAGGATTTCCGCCTGCTTTTGAAGTTTTGGATAAATTGAGAAGCCATGCGGGAGACATGCCTCTTGTTATAAAGGTTGACTTTACAGCCTTTTGGAAGAGCTTGAATGAGCATAGACTTCACGGCGGTGTGCTGTATCAGGTGACGGACGCGCCCGATATCGATACAGTAAATAAATGCATGGGAGAAGTTCGCACATATCGTGCGTAATCGCGATAAATCGACACGATTTTTCTAACAGGGCACTCCATACGAAGCCAATGATCTCTCAGTTATGCAGAAAATCTCTGGTATAACACCACGCCAGTCATTTTCACGTTCTACAGATAAATGAAAAAAACGCTTGATAACTGTACTATGTATGATGCAGTGTCTTCTCGTGCCTATCCTCGGCGTTCGTGGTAAACATTTGTTTATTGCAGGCTTTTTTTATTTGCATTTTATTGCTAAATGGTTATCGTTTTTGATAATTCTTAATAAAGAATTCTTTTTTAAAAAAATTACAATATATACGCACTTATTTGATAAACAACCGCTATGAGCCGATTGCCGCCATGGATAAGAATACGCCTTCAAGCAGATGGTTGTTATCGCGCTGTTCAGCAAATTCTGAAAAAAACTCAGCTTAACACAGTTTGCGAAAGCGCTAACTGCCCGAATAAAGCGGAATGTTTCAGCAGAGGAACAGCTACAGTCATGATTATGGGAAATATATGCACTCGTAATTGCCGCTTCTGTGCAATTCAATCCGGAACACCAGCTTTGATTGACAACAATGAGCCTGACCGCGTTGCCCAACTCGCCACACAGCTTGGATTAAGACACGTTGTAGTAACAAGTGTAACGCGCGACGATATCAATGACGGCGGAGCCAGTATGTTTGCCAGGACTATTACCAGTCTGCATACACTTACAGGTGTATCAGTAGAAGTCCTCACTCCTGACTTAAAGGGTGTTGAAAAATCTATTTCCACAGTTCTTTCAGCTCAGCCTGATGTGTTCAATCACAACCTGGAAACTGTCAAAAGACTCCAATCGGACATTCGACCACAGGCAGATTACCAGAGGTCGCTTGCCGTACTGCGTTTTGCCGCTGAATGGCAGCCGCACACCCGGATCAAGTCAGGCGTAATGGTTGGCCTTGGTGAAACAGATGAGGAGCTTTTCGAAGCGCTGGAAGACCTCTCGGGCACGGGCTGTAAGTATCTGACGATTGGACAGTATCTGGCTCCATCACGGGATCATATTCCTGTGGACCGTTTTGTGCACCCGGAAAAATTCCAGGAATACCGGGGCAAGGCGCTGGCCATGGGCTTCAAGGCTGTTGCTTCAGGCCCACTGGTGCGTTCCTCATACAAGGCTGAAAACATGCTGTATGACAGCGAGTAGTTTTTTAATAACAGCACGTGTTCATAGTATAGCATTTTTTAAATAGAGTCTGCGCGAAAAAGCGATGCTGTGTATCGTTGTTTCGCGACAACACACTAGGTATAGCCATGAAGGAGACATATCTTTCATATCGGATAGCCGAAATCATCACTCAAATACTGCCCCGTCGTCTTGCGTACTGGATTGGTCTTCGGATATCTGATCGTTTCTACGCCAGAGATCATGTTGGCCGGAAGGCAGTCATGTCCAATCTCAGAAGGATTTTGAATGCGCAGGATATACAGGCATCCGAGGAAACATTAAGACATATGGCCCGAAAAAATTTTCAATATTTCGGAAAATATCTTATCGATTTTTTCAAATTTTCTCGTTTTACGACCCATGACGTTAAGCGCCTGGTCAGCGTTGAGCATATCGAATACCTGGAACAGGCCGAGTCGCACGGGAAAGGAGTCATTCTGATCTCGGCGCATCTGGGCAATTGGGAACTTGCCGGCGCTGTTGTTTCGGCTCTCGGTCGGAGCTTAAGCGTGGTGGTTCAGCCTTTTGGCAGCCATAAAATCAATGAGCTGTTTCAAAGATATCGGACCCAGCGCGGCGTAAACGTGATTCCAATGGGATATGCAGCACGGGGCGTTATCAAGGCACTGCGAAAAAAAGAATGTGTCGGAATGCTTGCGGATCGTGATTTTACAGCGCGTAATGACCCCATACAATTTTTCGGGGAACCTGCACGACTGCCCAGCGGACCGGCACGGATCGCCATCAAAACCGGCGCCCCGCTTGTACCCTCTTTTTTATTGCGCCAACCGGATGACACGTTTTTGTTACGATTCTATCGCCCTATTCTGGTGAATGAAACAACATCTATTGATAGTATCAGATGTTCCATTCGTGATATCATAGAAATGGAAATCAGCCGAAATCCGTTACAATGGTTTATATTCGATGATTTCTGGTGTAATAAGACACAAAACCCCTAATCATTTAGTTGTTAGGACGCAGATTTTCGCAAGATATACGCAGATATAAGCGCTATTCGTGAAACGTGAAGCGAGATACGCTTATCAGCTATCAGCGTTCATCTGCGTCCCGGAAATACAAATTTCTATACCATGAATAATACTTTTAGAAATGAACAAAAGGGCTGCGTGATCATTCCAGCATATATGGAACAACGAAAAATC
>CAZBGF010000103.1:1612-6598 GCA_964491255.1 uncultured Verrucomicrobiota bacterium | reverse complement strand
TTTATCGCTTGCAGATGGTTGAGTCGTTTCGTTCATATATTTATCCTTTCGTTTTTGCGTGGTCGAACAAAGTATTAACCGGCAAAATCATTCTGATTAATACTTTAACATATATGTAAAATTTTTCTACTTAATACTGATATTAAAGCGTAAATTATGTAATATTTTTATAATAACAAATGGACAAAAATTTGTCATTATTATATAATTTTTAGATTAGATTATTTGCCACAAAAATCCCGCTTTATGGGATTCTGATGGCTGATGAATATGTCAAGAAGAAAGAAATTATGCGATATTATGAAACTGATTGATAAATATTTATTGCGTCAATTCCTTGTTCCTTTGTTTTATTGTCTGCTTTCCTTCAGCATGGTGTTTGTCATTATTGATCTCTTTGAGCATCTTTCTGATTTTATTGAGGCAAAAACATCGGTTTTTCAGGTTGTCAGATATTATGTTTTTATTCTGCCTTCCCTATGCGTGTTTATCGCGCCAATTTCCCTGTTGCTTGGGACTCTCTACTGTCTTTGGCAGTTAACGAAACATAATGAGCTGACGGCAATGCGTACAAGCGGGATCAGTTTTTTACGTCTTGCAACACCCCTTCTGTTTGTTGGATTGTGCTTTTCTGTTATGACCAGTATTCTGCAGGAGAGTGTGGCGCCATGGTCTACCTATTGGGCTTCCCAATTTATCGTCCGTCAGAAACGGGGGAACGATTTGACCATGCGGTACGCTATGGACCTGCCGTTTAAAAATGAGCGCGATAATCGCGTATGGGTGATCAGGAAGTTTGACCTCGATATGTATACCATGAAAGGTATCAAGGTCATTCAACAACGACCGGACGGATCCGATCTTGAAACGATTATGGCCGAAGATGGCAAATACTATGATGGTTGCTGGTGGTTTTTTAATATCACCGTTCAAAAACATGATATTGACAATAAACCAGTAGGTCCAGTCCGGTCGGAACTTATCCGGGAAATGACGGGGTGGACGGAGACTCCTCGTAACTTCATCAATGAAGTCAAAGATACCCTTTTTCTTTCATCGAAGGAATTATTGGCGTTTTTGAAAACACATAAGAACTTATCGGCAAAAACCCATGCACGCATTGCAGTTGATATGCATTCGCGATTGGCCATGCCGTGGACGTGTTTGATTGTGACTTTATTTGGTGTTCCCTACGGGGTTCATACAGGACGAAAAGGTGCTTTTATGGGTGTTATAGCTGCGCTTCTGACTTTTTTCAGTTTTTATTTACTTATGACATTTTGTCAGTGGTTGGGGAAAAATCAAGTTGTACAACCGTGGTTAAGTGCCTGGATGGCCAATATCATTTTTCTGCTGGTTGGGTTAAGACTGATGGAACGGGCAAGGTAAACTCATGCATGTCGTTATTGCTCCAAACAGTTTTAAGAATTGTTTGAATGCGAGGGATGTCGCTGAGGCATTAGCGCGCGGTGTATGTTCAGCTTGTCCTGGTGCCATCATAGATATTATTCCTTTATCCGATGGCGGTGATGGTTTGGTTTCTGTTCTTGCAGGCACTCTTGGGGGGCAGCTTATCGAATCGGACACGCTTGATCCGTTGAACCGTGCGATTAAGGCGCAATGGCTTAAAACAAAACAGTGTGCTGTCATCGAAATGGCGCTGGCATCAGGATTAAGCCGTCTCAGAGGTCCAAAGGAATATAACCCATTAAAGACCTCGACATTCGGTACGGGTGTTTTAATCAAAACCGCGCTGGACAGCGGATGCCGGAATATTATTATCGGTCTGGGCGGCAGTGCGACTGTTGATGCTGGTTGCGGTATGGCGTTGGCGATGGGTTACCAGCTCTTGGACCGTCATGGGAAACAAATTCCTGTCGGCGGCGGCGGTGTTGGACAGCTCGATCGGATTTATCCGCCGCGGAATAACATGTTATGTTTGAAAGACGTAAAAGTGACCTGTTTAATAGATGTCCGGAATCCCCTGCTTGGTCCATCTGGTGCTGCAAAGGTGTATGGCCCTCAAAAAGGTGCAACACCAGATGGCGTAGATATGCTGGAACGCAATTTGAGCCGCTGGGCAAGTGTTGTGGAACGTGATATTGGGATATCCGTATCAACTATTCCTGGAGCAGGTGCGGCAGGTGGTCTTGGGGCTGGGTGCGTTGTGTTTCTGAATGCCGCATTGGAGCCGGGTGCATCATGGGTTGCAGCCCAGAGCGGACTTTTGGAAGTTATACGAAAGGCAGACGTGGTCTTCACGGGGGAGGGTGGGATTGACAGTCAGACTGAATTCGGGAAAGTTCCGGCCTACGTAGCGCAATTGGCGAAAACATACAACAAACCAGTAATTGCTTTTGGCGGTTCCATAGAGAAAGGAATAGATTTATCTTCGATCGGTATTACAAAATGCGTTCAGATATCGCCGCCGGAAATGGTTTTGTCTGACGCTATTCGGTATGCGGAAAGAAACCTTGAACGGGCTTCCGCAGATGCTATCATGCAAATCAATAAGCATTAAACTATCTGAAAAATGCGGTACTCCGAAGAGAATGAATAGAAAACTTTGCGTCTTGGCGGCTTGAGTGATCCCGCAAATGCGGGCCTTCGCCACGCCGTAGCGGCTATGGCCACGCAGGCGGGAGAACGGTCGCGAGAAGAAACAAAATTCGGTCAGTGATGCCGTCAGAACATTCTTTCTAAATTCTGTTTATTTTGTTCATTCTGTCAAAAAATTGTTTTCGGTTGGCTTTAATAGATACGAAAATCAAGAGGTAAATATGACGCAAATATCCGTTACAGCTCCTGTTGGCCTTGCCATTGATACGGTGAAGCATGTTCTGTTTCAAACCTTTAATATTACAAAATGGTTTGGTATGGGTTTTACAGCCTGGCTGGCTGCTTTCTCAAACAATTTTCAACCCGGGTTTAATTTCGGAAATAATCCGGTGAATCAGGTATCTGATTTAGGGGATAATGCTGAGCAGTGGTTGTCAGAATCGGTTTTGCCATGGGTTCAATCGCATCTGGGTGTGATTGTTTCGATAGGTATTCTGCTTACAATTATTATTCTTGCGGTTTCTCTGGTTATTCTCTGGATCAACAGTCGCGGTCAATTCATGTTTCTTGATAACGTGGTTAACAATCGCGGTGAAATCAAGGAGCCATGGAAACGGCTCAAAATGCAGGGGAATTCGTATTTCCTGTTTTCAATATGTTTTCATCTGGCAGTGCTTGCTATTGTAGCTTGTATAGGTTTTGTTCTGTTTGCTGTGGCTTTGCCTGATATCACGCGTCACAATTTCGGATTCAATGCAATTAGCGCCATTATCCTGGGTGTTACACTTTTTACTGTTTTTGGATTGACGACGGCGTGTGCTCTTGTTTTTCTGCATGATTTTGTTGTTCCTATCATGGTTTCGCGATCATGCCGGATCATGGTCGCATGGAGTCTTTTTTTAGACTTGTTGAAAGCTAATACAGGTTGTTTTGTTCTTTATCTTCTGTTCCGCATGGTTTTGTTTTTGGCCGTGGGAATAATCACGATAGTGCTGTGTTGTGCGTTGTGTTGTATTGTCATGATTCCTTATCTTGGAACGGTCCTTTTACTGCCGCTGTTTGTCTTTAAGAGAAGTTATTCAGTCCATTATCTCGAGCAGTTTGGGGAATCCTATAGATTGTTTACCCGGGATCAGTCACTCGCTATATAAGTAATTAAGCCACTGATTTGCACTGCCTGCCCGCCTGCCCGAGACGACTCGGGTCGGCCAGGGAGACGACTCGGGTCGGCCAGGGATTGACACTGTTGGAATAATAAAAATCGCACGAAGACCACGCCTCCGGCGTGGTGTTTGGTGGGCAAACAAGGCTTTTCAAACGGGAGGAATAGTTATGTCGATTATTAAAGAAGTTCTTAAAAAGGCAGTTTCACTGGATGCTTCGGATATTCATCTGAAAGCGAATCAATCTCCATTTTTCAGAATTCGTGGTGAACTTGTCGAAAGTGGTTTGCCTGCGATGAGTGATGATGATTTAGCATGCGTAGTTGTTGATATTCTTCCTGAGCATCTCAAAAAGAAAGGTGAACCAGGGCATGAAATGGATTTTTCTCACCATGAAGAAGGGGTAGGCCGTTTTCGGACTAATGTTTTTCTTTCACGGCATGTCCCGACTATTGCTTTCAGGTATGTCAAAACCAAAATCCCTTCAATTGATGAGCTCCATCTACCCCCAATTCTTGAGAAACTGGCTCTTTCTAACAGTGGTATTATCCTGCTTTGCGGAGCAACCAGTTCCGGAAAATCAACGACTCTGGCCGCGATGATTAATACGCGTAATGTCAGCCAACGCGATAGGATTATTACGATTGAGGATCCTGTTGAATATATATTCGAAGACATCAAGTCGTTAATCACCCAGCGTGAGGTCGGCCTTGATACACCTTCATTTCACTCTGCGTTGAAACATGTGCTCAGGCAGGATCCTGATGTGATTATGGTTGGAGAAATGCGCGATAATATAAGTCTGTCCGTTGCGCTCAGTTCTGCGGAAACAGGGCATGTTGTGCTTTCAACGCTGCATGCCAATACAGCGGATCAGGCGATTCAGCGTATTTTGAATTTTTACCCGGCAAGCGAGCGTGATTCTGTTAGACTGGCTTTGGCGAGTAACTTGAAGGCTATTATTTGTCAGCGTCTAATTCCGGCGGTTAATGTTGGAGTTTTGCCTGCTCTTGAAATCATGATCAATACGCCGACTGTTCGGAAACTGTTACTGCAAAATAATCTGGAAACGCTTCATGCTGCTATTGAGACAGGCGTTGAGAACGGTATGCAAACGTTTAATCATGCGATTTACGAAATGATTAAAAGCGGAGCAATTACGGAAAGTGACGGCATAGCGCAGTCGCCGAGCCCTGAATCGTTGAAAATGAATCTCAAGGGAATTTTCCTGGATGAAGGTAAACGCATTATTGGCGCGTAAACA
>CAZBGF010000103.1:0-1512 GCA_964491255.1 uncultured Verrucomicrobiota bacterium | reverse complement strand
GCGGTTAATAACACAGGAGAAAATCATGAACGAATCGGTGTCAATGCTTAAGCCTGATTTTTCGGGTTTATCAACGGCTAAACGTGTTTTTGTGCCTTCCGATCGTTCGCTTATTGGTCATGTGCCGACAATTGCCATTACTCCTGTTGCGGATGGCCGAACAGGAGCTTATGAAAGTAATGTTGAGGGAACATGGCGAATGGTTGAAAAAGTGAGCCGGTTGATTTCTCGTAACGTTCAGCTTCCGGATGGCACACCCGTTCGTGTGGTCGTAGCGCCCGAAATTGTGTATGGCCCACGGACCGGCGCGCTCGCTCAGGAAGTTTATGCTCGCGAAGGCGTCAGCGCCAATATCTGGGTCAGTCGTTCGTGGGCATACAGTGACGAATTGATGAGCGCGTGTCAGGGCATTGGAAGCAGTGAGTGGCAGCAGGCCGCTTATGGTCTGAATCAGACGAACCGCCCGGGTGCTGTATGGCTGAAGGCTTTTTGCGCAGCTATGGATGAAAAGAAACGTCCTGTTTTTTCCATTTATAATCCTGACCTTGAAGACGAACGGGAAGATTTACCGCCTTATGTGGAAGAACGAATTCTCCGTTTTGCGCGCTGCGCCGTTGCTGTCGCGGAAATGCGCGGAAAGAACTATTTATCACTTGGCAGCGTTTCCATGGGGATCATTGGCTCCGATGTACGCCGGAATATCATGCTTAATGTTTTTGGTATGGGCACGGTGTCTGTTGATATGGTGACTGTTAAGGGTCGTATGGAACAGGGCTTTTATGATCATAATGAACTGAAAAAAGCCGTCAGATTCATGAAAAAGAATTTCGCGTTCGATTTTGGAGATGGTAAACGTCCGTATCCGCCAGATGAGCTTCTGCGCCAGTGTGTCATGATGACCATGATCACACGTGATTTGATGATCGGGAATCCGCAACTCGCTGATCCGGCTGTTGGCAAAGCTCAAGGCTTTAAAGCAGATGTTGAAAGAGCACAGGGCGCAAATGCTGTCGTTGCAGGAACGCAGGGACAGCGTGCGTGGACGGATTTGTATCCGAACTTTGACATGACCGAGTCCGTGCTGAACAGTTCTTTTGATTGGAATGGATTCCGTGCGCCTTTCCTGGTTGCCACGGAAAATGATTCCAAGAATGGAATTGGCATGCTGGTGGCTAACTTGCTTTCCGGATTACCTCAGTTGTTCGCGGATATCCGGACTAACTGGACTATTGAGAGCATTAAGAAAGCGACTGGAAAAAATATCGAAAAGATTGCTTCTCAAGGATTCATTGATAAACGGAACTCCGGCGCTGGAGCATTGGACTATGCGCTTAATGTAATTGCTTTAGTCAAAGGCTCGAAAGCAATGCGCATTCAGGAAGTGGCTAAGGCCATTCGATCAAATAAAAATATCCAGAAACAATTAATGCGCGCGGCTATGAATGGAACAACTTATACGCGGGCGGCTCTGGAATACTTTCCGGGGGATGGGCTTTCGAGTCATTACCGAAC
>CAZBGF010000102.1:0-6611 GCA_964491255.1 uncultured Verrucomicrobiota bacterium | reverse complement strand
GGAAAAATTTTGAACATTTAGCCCGACGCAGTTCTGATCCGGCGCCGAAGTGTCCCAAATGCGGCGCATCAAAACCAAAAAAGCAGTTGTCCGCATTCAGCACTGGGTCAAACGATAGCAGCGATATTTCTTCATGTCCAACCGGAACCTGTCCGACCGGGACATGTTTTTCGGGGTAATAAGCAAGCTATGAAAAAAACAGATAGATGTTAAGTACAAATCCGAAACACCTCGAAACAGAGGAAAATGTTAACGAAGTTATGAAAATACGGACTTAGAGTTTGGCGCGGAGTCTCAATCGTGCGGGAACTTTTCCATCCTGTGAATTCAGGATATACTTTTGATCGATCATGGAAAAACACTCTGAAATAAATTCAAGCCACAGTCGACGTCTGGTCTGCGCCGGGGCCCCGCGATAGGCGGAAAGTTGTTCCAGAAAGCGCTGTGCGTCGCCATCTGCCTCGGCAATATCGGGAACAAATACGTCTGCGTTGACGGGCCAATGTTTACATACAGTGAACTTGACAGCCTGCCTTCTGAATACTGAAATCATCAAAATTCAGATAAACGTTTTGATCGAAAACCTGCTCACGCCAATTCTGATGCAACCACATCAACATAATGCTTTAACAAACAATTCAGTGTGTTTGACAAAGTATTACAGGGTGCAATTCGTTCCGGCTGAATTCCGAAAATCGCAATTTCCTCAGGACATTCTCCAAGTTGACGTGATAAATGAATAATTTTAATCAGGTCTCCCTCATGCATTGAAAACCCTGAGAAATGTTTACGGGAAACCACGTCTTCCGGAGTGAACTTTCGGATAGTGCCTGTCGGCTCGTTCATGTACGCGCAATCCACCAGAACAGCCTTGTTTCTACCGGCAATAACGTGAATCACACTCATCACTGACGAACCGAGTTCAACAAAATCCACGTTAATTAAATTATCGGCATGAGTTATCAACTCACGAACTACATATATTCCAACACCTTCATCAGCCATTAAAATGTTACCAAGGCCAACTACAACTGTTTTTTTATTCCTCAGCATTGGAATCTTCACGTGATTTGAACACCTCTGCTATGCTCATGGCAATCAGACGAACTCAACATCCATAAAATGCGTGGAGCATGATATGCAGGGATCATACGCGCGAACAAGCATTTCCAGCATCAGGCGAATTTCATCCTGCCCGCGATCTAATATCTGCGGGACCAGCACTTCGAAATCCTTCTGGATGTTACCGTGATTTTGATTTGTTGGGATACAGATGTTGCCGGATACACACTTACCACTATCATCAAAAGTATATTTGTGGAAAAGAATACCACGCGGCGCCTCCGTACACCCTACGCCTGTACCTGCCCTGGGTTTAACATTCAATTTCTCGGGCTTAATTCCTGCTGTAAGCAATTCATCAATAATCTGAACAGCATGTTCTACAACCTGCACACATTCCACAACCTGCACTACGCTGTTCATATATGGATTGCAACAACCCTTTTCCAACCCAAATGCTTTTGCTGTTTTTGCGGCCAGAGGCAACAGATAATCCGCATTCAGGTTATACCTTGCAAGCGCCCCGACAGCATAAGAATCCCTGTGCCACTTTGTCCACTTCGCAGTGGATTGTGGACACACGTATTCATTCGCTACAGATTCAAATTGATGCGCATCCACCGTTTCATGTGTATCAGTACTGCCGATATTACCATTGTAAAACGGATAGGCACCAGTCTTGACCAATGCAACATATTCCGTTTCCCTTTCAAAATCAGGCAATTTATCCGACACACTCTGAACAAGTCCAGCTGTCTTTTCAAGGTTCGGAACTATTTGCTCAAGCATCTGTTTCAATTGCTTAAGATCCGACTCTGTTGGAAGTTTCGTGAAACCGCCGGGTTTAAGCGCCACAGGATGTGTAATACGGCCGGCAAGTAATTCCGTCCATGTGTTTGCCACTCGGTGAATTGCTATAATCATCTTGAGCTCATCTGGATGAGAAGAAGCCAGAGGCAACACGGATTTCACACCGAAAAGATCCGGAGCCACAAGATAACCTACATGAAGACTATGGCTTTCCAATTGTTCCGAGTAATGCGTAAGAAGACGTAATTTTTCCGTCTGCTCCGACGTTTCGACCCCTAACGCATCTTCAACAGCCTTAAGCGCGGTCAAGGAATGCGATACTGAACAAATGCCGCAGATTCTAGACACTATAGGCTGAATTTCATCCCACATCCGCCCGCGCACCATAGCTTCAAAAAAGCGAGGCGCCTCAGGCACCTGCCACTCCACTTTCTCGATCGTACCATCTTCGGCCTTAACCCTGATGCTCCCGTGTCCTTCGACTCGTGTAACGTGATGCACCTTAATATCCACTATTCTGCTCATAACGTATGCTCCTGTTTACTGCCGAATAGAAGCATCCGGCTTTTCAAATCCTCAACAGTCAGATTGTACTGCTGCATAATATCCTTTGCTGCATTTACATTCGGGTCATCCACATAACCGCGACAACCCAAACATGGTGCCCCTGCAGATGGACAAGTCGCATCGCATCCAGCCCGAATTATCGGGCCGAGACATATCTCGCCATACTCAAAACGGCACACGTTGCCTTTCTTTTTACATTCCACACAAACAGAATAGTTCGGAATAAACGGGGTCTTACCTATGGCGAGACACCGCACAACGTATGCGAATTCCTTGTTATTGATCGGGCATCCATGAATTTTATAATCCACCTTGACCACCTCATCCAGCGCCTTTGTCGGCGCAGTGCTAAGGTGTGACATACACGCTGAAGCACCGTACACACAGCGTTTCACCTCATCCATATCAAAATTATTCTTCAATTTATTTACGCCGCCGGTTGTCGCGCATGCGCCGAGCGCGACCAGAATACTTGCCCGATTCCGAATTTCCTTCAATCTCTTCTCATCTTCTAAACGGGTAATTGAACCTTCAACAATTGCAATGTCATATTCATCCGAATGTTCCGACATTGCCTCGCGCCATTCAACAGGCTCCACAACTGTTACGAGATCCAGTATTTCTTCCTCCATATTCACGATCTGGAGCTGACATCCTTCACAGCATGCAAAATCAAAGATAGCTACTTTCGGTTTGCTCATTAAATAGCCTCCTTCACTTCCGCCACATCAGCATATTTAAACACGGGCCCATCCTGGCAGACATAAAGTCCGTTGATTTGACAATGACCGCATTTACCGACTCCGCATTTCATATGGCGTTCCAGCGAGATATAAATATCTTCATGTTTAAATCCCATTTTTTGAAGTTCCATAATCACAAATTTATACATAATGGGTGGTCCGCAAACAATGACCTTTGTGCAGTCTGTTTGAAACGAAATTTTCGGCATCAATGTTGTAATCACCCCCACATTACCTTTCCAAGTGGCATCCCCGCGATCCAATGTTTCTTCAAAATCCACATCAGGTTGAGTTTTCCATTTTTCAATTTCATCAACAAAAAGACGATCCGCAGGACTTTTAGAGCCGAATAAAATGGTCACATGTCCATAATCTTTGCGATTATGCAAGACATAATTAATTGCCGAACGCACCGGAACCGATCCAATTCCACCGCAAATAAACACAATGTCTTTCCCTTTCATATCACCATCAACAGGAAAATGTGTTCCAAACGGACCTCGAATTCCGGCCTTAGCGCCAACTTCCAACCGATGCAGTGCTCCTGAAACATTGCCGACTTTACGGACAATAAGTTCAAATGAACCCTTCTGAGTTGGCGAGGATGAAATAGAAATAGGCGCTTCACCCATACCCGCGACAGACACTTCAACAAACTGCCCCGGCATATGGCCAAGCTCTTTTCCGGAATCCAGACGGAATTTAAAAAAGTGTTCCTGAGCCGTCATAGAATCGGATTCCAGCAATGTTGCCGTTTCCGGACAATAAATATCATCTTGAGATTTGTGTATCGCTCCCATCATTCGCCCTCCATCAACCGATTGAAAACTTCAACCGGATTTGCAATTTTCGCCACACATGCCGTAATACACCGACCACATCCCACGCAAGCTATCGCGCCAATTTTGTCAGGCACATATTTACCCTTGCGAAAAAATCGATGCCTGTAACGATCTGTTTTTTGCTTCCTGAAATTATGACCACCGGATACCTTTGCAAAATCTTGAAGCATGCATCCATCCCATGTGCGTATCCGACGCCCGCTTTTTAAATCCCACCCCACATCATCCCTCACATCAAAGCAGTAGCATGTCGGACACACCATCACACAAGAACCACATGAAAAACATTTTTTCGCATTTTCTTCCCAAACAGGATGATCGTAAGAATTCTCCAGCAACTTCGGCAAGACTTCAGGACGCATGTTAAGCACATGTTTTTTTAATAACTTGCGGTTATCCTCTCGAACCTGCTCACGCCGGCCCAGGCTCACCGCATCCGCCTCAGCCGCCTCAGACATGTACGCTGCAAGCGCTTCTCCCTTGTCAGTCTTTGCCTCCACAACGTAATCCGTACCCACCTTTGTGATGCACACATCAAAACCGTTTTCAACAGTGGCTGTTCCCATACACCCTGCAAAAATATTTGGCGACGCGGTTTGTATATCGCAAACAACAATTGTCGCTGCATTGCGGCGAGACATGTAATGAACATCATAATGATCCTTAGAAAAAATCTCCCCCATCTGGTTAACAGCAACCATGTCATAAGGGTGAACACCAAAAAGGACAAACGGCTCGTTCTCAATAATACTCTTAAAAGTTCCTTTTCCGTCGAATGAAATCAAATCCTCGCCGACTGGTAAAAAAAACTGTTTTGGCGGTAGAATGGTCACGTCATAATCTAAACGAAGATTCTCCGCTTTAGCTAACGGAGCAAACGCAAAGCGCTCTCCCTTTGCCTGAACACCAATGACCTTCTGCTTGTTAATAACACTATCCACCCAAACAAACAGCTCTGATTCTTTAACTTTTTTAATACTCATTTATTGCTTCCTATTGCTATATTCCTGTGTATACCCCGCATTTACCGATTACACATTAACTGATTCTGATTATAGCGTATTCTCTAAAACTCCGATTTATTTTCAATAAAAAAAACACAATTCACTTCATTTATGACCTAACCTGAAAGTTCTGTCAATTTTTTCACGTTATTTTTTTCACGTTATTTTACAACACCTGCTCAGCATCATCTAAAGCTCATAATCCGCCGCAATTACATGCCATGCTGCTGATCGGGTTGGTTTTTTAATGTCAACTTGCAGAAACACACTTTTTTCTACAAGTTAATATTAGAACTGATTGTATCGATCGTCCATCTCGCGAAGAATATCACGACGACTGACAATGCCAACAATTCGTTTCCCGTCAACAATGGGCATTCTACGAACACGATGTTTTGCTGAACAATTCACAAGAGACTCAATATCTGTATCTGACGTGAAAGTAAAAACATCGTGGGTCATAGCCTCGCCCACAGTTGTCTGTGCCGCGTTTCCGCTGAATGCGAAGTTCATAATATCGTGTTCAGTAATAATCCCAATCAGATTTTCTTTATCATCAACAACAGGAATACCGCTTACCGAATAACGAAGAAACACTTTGATTGCGTCTGTTAATCGCGTCTCCGGAGTTAACGTAACAACAACGGTTGTCATAATATCCGATGCTTTTTTCGATGTCATACTGGACTCCTCATTCTTTTTATTTCGTAACTTATAATTACAAAAAAAACATTCTGGCTCCGGCCCAATTGAATCCTCTGGATCCAAGGAGTTTAACCTGTTTTAAAAATATAAACCCCTAACCATCAAGTCAAGTTGAAATATTCTTATCCTGCCAGTTCCTGATAAAGCTTGAAATACTGCTCGAAATTGAGTTCCCATGAACATTCTTCGGCACGCTTGAATCCTTTTTCCCGCAATGTTTTTCGCAATTCAGCATCCTGAAGCAACCTGGACATCTCAAATGTCATCTGGTCAACATCGTACGGGTCTACGAGAATAGCGGCGCCACCGGCAACTTCCGGCATGGCAGTGACATTCGATGTAATGACCGGAGTTCCAACTTTCATCGCCTCAACAACAGGAATCCCGAATCCCTCGTAAAGCGACGGATAAACCAGCATATCGGCAAGCCGCAACAGGGAATCAAGTTCTCTCTCAATGATGAATCCAGTGAAAATGACTTTCTGTTCGACGCCTGCATTCACGACAGCTTCATCGCAAATAGCTTTCATCTTCTTCTGGTAAGGCGCGCCGGAAATATTTCCTGTGATCACGAGGTTCCCATCATAGCCATGCTCGTTCACAAGTTTTGAAAATGATTGAACAAGCCGAACAATGTTTTTTCGCTCGTGAATTCCACCGACATTCAAAATGAAATGCTCGCTGATATTCAATTTATTCATCAAAGCAGTATCAAAAGCTTCATCTGCAGGTGCCGGCTCACGCAAACCGTTGGGAATAACCCTGATCTTATCAAGCGGCACGCCAACTTTTTCCGAAATATCATGCTTGGAAAACTCCGATACCGTCGTGATGATGTCATTAAGGCGGCATGCCAGCCGCAAACAAGGCCGATAAAC
>CAZBGF010000101.1:0-6646 GCA_964491255.1 uncultured Verrucomicrobiota bacterium | reverse complement strand
ACAGGCAGAATTTTCTTTGCGTTTTTAAGTATTATTTTGTCCATTTTGTTAATTCCCTGGCCGCCGCGTCACTCGCTTGCACTCGCAAGCGGCTGGCAGGGATGGACGCGGATATAAAAAAAGATTTCTCATTTTGTTATCAATTATTTTCCGAATTCTTAATCTTTATCAGCGAAAACCCGCGAAATCCGCGGTTAAAAGGCTTTTCGGATAACATCTAATTAGGCCCACCCGATAAGAATCGGGGGGCAACTTTAAGGAAATCGGTCATTCTTGGCCGATCACGGCAGGCAAACAGGCAAGAATGCCTGTTCTCCTTTGCCTGCCTACAAACTTTGAAATTCCTATACATCAAGATAAACCTAATAACTATTCATGTCCGCATCCGGGCAGTCGAATGTCCGGTAAAGGTTCTGAACTCTCATATTCGGTCGGATCGGATATGCCCGACAGGATAAAAGCTTCTCGACGTTCTATGCAGGTGCCACAGGTGCCGCAATGAATATTTCTTCCTTTGTAACAGGACCAGGTTCTGGAAAGATCCACTCCTAACTCCACGCCTCGTAATAATATCCGGGCTTTTGTCATAGAAATAAACGGGCTGATCAGCTTTATTTCGGCGTATGTGCCAAGACGTATGGCATCGCTCATGCATTTCATAAAATCTTTACGACAATCCGGATAGATAGCGTGATCCCCTGCATGAACTGCAATGACAAGTCCGTGAGCACGCTCACTTTCCGAAAAACCGGCAGCTATGGAAAGCATGATCCCGTTTCGGAATGGAACAACGGTCTCCTTCATGACTTGTTCATCATAATGTCCGTCCGGAATACTCCCGCCGGATTTGAGCAGATGTGATTGAAAGTATTTATCGATAAAATCAAGTTTGATAACTTTATGGAGTATACCGAGTTTTTTGCAATGATATACCGCAAAAGGCATCTCTTTCCTGTTATGTTTGGAACCATAATCAAAACTGAGCGCCGTCACAACGTCAAATTTCTCGACAGAATCATATAAGGCAACGGTGGAATCCATTCCTCCGCTAATTAAAATTACGACTTTTTTTTTCTTTGACATCTATCCAAATATATTTTGAAATTTTGTCTGATTCCACGCCAAGGCGAATTACTGTTTCGACGATCTATCTATTGTCAGTGGTCAGTTGTCAGTGGTCAGTTGTCAGGAACTCCGATACACCGACACTCCCATACTCCGATACCTCTTACACCATTCCCCGAAAACCCGATAACTATTACCTGACACCCCAAAGATAACCTCGTTATCTTGAGTTATTCCTTCCCCCCGTAGAAACGAAGGAGCTCAGCGATTTCATCCTGATCGGAAATGACAGCCCAATGCAGAGGAGTTGCATTATTCGAGTCTCTGGCATTAACGTCCGCGCCGTTCTCCAACAGCAAGTTAACTACATCCAACCGTCCCTTTGAAGCTGCCATGTGCAGAGAAGTCACACTGTTTGATCCACTGGTCCGAACATTAACGTTAACACCGTTAGAAATCAACGCGGAAACAACACCGCTTGAACCTGCTTCCGCCGCGATGTGCAAAGGAGTTACCTTGATGAATCTGTATTTGAGCCCCATTATATCGGGGTCCGCACCTCTGGACAGGAGCAAACAAGCCATATCCTTACGGTTGAAAGCAGATGCCTTATGAAGCGGTGTCATGCCGAGCTTATCAATTGCATTAACATCAGCGCCGCGATCAAGGAGAAGCTCTGCTATATTGACTTGATCTCTGATAACAGCCCAGTGCAACGGAGTGGATCCAAATAGTCGATCCCTTGCATTGACGAGCTTGGGACGCGCATTCAGAAGCACCTTGACTTTAGCCGCTTCCCCCTTCTTCACTGCCTTGATCAGTACTTCGATGCGACTGAAACTTCTAATCGCGATTGGGAACAATATGAGTCCAGCGCAAATCAGAACAGCGATCAATAACCGTTCGCGTAAAACAACTTTCATATCTTATCCTATTAACCAGACCAGATTTCACTTATCTGATCAGGATACGTCAACGACACCTGTACGTGCTGATGCCCATGTAGCTTCAAAGCGTTGCGAGTCGTCTTCAGCGCCAAATCAGGGCTGTTACAGTCCAAACTTAGATGAGACAGAAACACACAAATTAAATGGGAACTGGCGACATCAACGATCATTTCCGCGGCTCGCTTATTAGACAGGTGCCCATGCCGTCCGGAGATACGCTGTTTAAGATACCAGGGGCGTTTAGCGTCTAACAGTAATTGTTCATCATGGTTAGACTCAACCACGAGTACTTGACAACTCTTCAACCGTTCACGAATAAGATGGGTGCACATGCCCATGTCTGTGACAATACCTATGCGCGTATCTCCGGAAGACACGATAAATCCAACAGGTTCATACGCGTCATGAGGCACAGCAAACGGCTCAAGAATCAAATCTCCGATTTCAAAGGCTGATCCAGTGGTAAAAACATGCCATTTCAAACGCCTCATCTTTGGTACCCGCTGAATTGCTTCCATGGTACCGCTGTTAGCATACAAATCAACCCCGAACCGTGAATGCAGAACACCCAGGCCGACAATATGATCGCTATGTTCATGGGTCAGACAAATTGCCTGAAAATCCGAGGGCTTCTCACCGATCTGATCCAGACGCCGCACGGTTTCACGACCACTTAATCCAGCATCAATTAGAATCCGTGTAGTTTCAGAGCACACGAATGTACAATTTCCTGAGCTTCCACTGCCAAGTACACATATTTTCATGGTAGTTCCATCTTAACGCCTTCACCAGTCGCCAGCATTAAATTAATAGGACGCAGGTTAACCAGCCTTGTAAATTCAATGAAAAATATATATACTTATTTTAAGTTTAATAAAAGAAAGAAATAACCATGATAAACCAATCTCTTTCACTGTCTCAGGAACAGCGCCAGATTCAAATCATGGCTCCTCAACTGCGCCAGTCATTGGAACTTCTTCAAATCCCCATCCTCGAACTCCAGACACTCGTTCAAAAAGAACTTCAACAGAATCCCGCTATTGAGGAAACTCCTCCGGAAACAATGAATATTGAGGTCGAACCCGGCAGTAATGAAATGGATGATTCCAAAGAATTAGATTTCAAGAAGGAGTTTGATATTCTGTCCCGTATTGACGATGAATGGTATAATTATTTTTCGCAGGAACAGCAATATAAACCTTACGATTCCAGCAGGAAAAAAAAGCGCGATTTCTTTTTCGACTCACAGGTCCAGCGTGAGTCCCTGCAGGATCATCTGGCACATCAGTTGCCATTTTGCGATTTAAGCAAACAGGACAACCACGTAGGAGAACTGATTATCGGAAGCATCAATGATGACGGATATCTGATTCAAAATATTGAAGAACTGGCAGAGTCTTCAGGCGTTGATCCGGTTCACATGCAAGATATCCTGCTGATCATTCAGGAATTTGACCCCATCGGGATAGGCGCCCATGACTTAAAGGAATGCCTTCTGTTACAGATGGAGCGACTTGGCCAGGAATCCCCAACCAGCGCACTGGCTTCTACCATCATCAAAGACCACCTGACACTTCTGGGCAAAAAGCAGTTCAAGGAAATCGCCAAAACGCTGAAAATATCCCTTGAAGACGTTCTTCGTGCAGCCAGGCTGATTTCGACGCTGGAGCCTAAACCCGGAAGGGCATACAGCTCCGAAACACCATTGTATATTCTGCCGGAAATTCTCGTAAAAAAAGTCAATGACGCTTATATCGTTGTTCTGAATGACGACCAGATTCCGTATCTCCGGATCAGTAAAAACTACAAACAGCTTATGAACAACGATTCGACAGCGCCGGACGTCAAAGACTATATTAAGGACAAAATTCGGGCTGGATTATTTCTCATCAAGAGCATTGAGCAACGCAAGCATACATTGAACAATGTAGCAAGCGAGATTGTTAAGGTCCAATCTGATTTTTTTGATTCCGGCATTACTTATCTCAAGCCGCTGACTATGTCAGAAGTGGCCAAAACCGTTGGAATTCACGAAACCACAGTCTGCCGATGCATAGCCAACAAGTATATGAAAACTCCGCGGGGCATGTTCGAGATGAAATATTTCTTTACCCGGGGCCTTAAAACGGATAACGGCAAACCAGTTTCCAATAAAACCGTTCAAGATATGATTGCTTCGCTCGTAGCCAACGAGGACTTGACCAAGCCACTTTCTCGCGATCACATTCTCAAACAACTTAAAGCGCAGGGTATTCACGTTGCACGGCGAACTGTCACAAAATATCGCATAGCCCTTAAAATTCCGCCTTCACATCTGCGCAAATCGCAATAATTATCTATAACACCCTTTTTTACTGTTATTCGGGATTACATTTTTTTTTATTTCTGTTGACAAAAAGGAGAAATAAGTCCACGATGCATTTTATAAAACTTGTAAAATCGCCAGCCCGCAAAGTCACCCCGAACCTTCGGGGCGGGTGATAAACTATGCCAAAAGCATGGCAAGTCCTGCCCAGGGCGGAATAAATTTTATGGCTTGCCCCGCCAGAGGCGGGGGATGGCGTTTAACAAGAAGGAATCAGGAATTATAACATATGTAATGTTTTTTTACTTATAAAAACGGAGGCAAAACACGATGAAATTATTTAACCACACAACAACCGGGATTCTTATCCTTTCCGCGCTGATGATAGTCGTCACATGTGGATGTCAGCGTCAGGAACGCACCAGTCAACCCGAGAAGACAAAACCCACCGAGAAAAAGCCTGCCGCGGCAATAACCAAACCCGCGAAGGAAATGGCTGAACCAAGGCCTAATATCGAGAAGCCGGGCGCAGTCAGGCAACCTGTTGTTAAAAAAGACAAACCCGAATCAGTGACACCACTTTCGCCTTCCACTATCCTGGTTAAAGTGAATGACGCAACTATTACTCAGGGCGATGTTGATAAAGAAATGGCTAATATGCAAACAATGATGACAAACCGCGGCATGCCGAGCGGACAGATCAATTCAATGCTTTCGGAATTACAGCCCCAGATTATTGAAGGCCTTATAACCCAGATTCTGCTCAAAAAGGAATGTGAAGATAAGAAAATTAAGGTCAGCGACGAGGAAGCAAAGAAGGAAATCGATAAAATTATAGCTAATCTTCCTGAAAAACTTTCTCTAAATGACATTCTTAAACAAAGCGGTTTAACTAAGGAAATGTTTGAAAAAGATGTTAAAGAACAATTGAAACTTGAAAAACTATTAGACGTTTCCGAACCGACGGATAAAGAACTCAAGGCATATTACGACGAAAATAAAGCGCAATACTTTGAAATCCCGGAAACCGTACTGGCACGCCATATCCTGATTGCCACAAAAGAAACTGATGATAAAGCGGCTAAAGACGCAAAAAAAGAAAAAGCTGGAAATCTTCGAAAACAATTAACGGATGGCGCTGATTTCGAAAAATTAGCCGAAGAAAACTCGGATTGCCCGAGCAAACGTATGGGTGGAAAACTTCCTCCGTTCGGGCGCGGCCAAATGGTTGCTGAATTTGAAGATGCAGCGTTCAGCATGAAAGATAATGAAATCAGTCCTGTGGTGGAAACGAAATTCGGCTTTCATGTCATTGAGAAACTAAAACACAACAAGCCGAAAACGTTGACATATAACGAGGTCAAGGACAGAATCGCCGCTATTATCAAAGGTAAAGCACTTCAGGAAAAAATAAGTTCATATATTCAGGATTTGAAGAAAAAAGCCAAAGTCACTTATGTGCACGGCACTCCACCAAATGCCGGAATGATGTTTCCGCAGGGAATGCCCTCAGCTGCGCCTTCCGAGAAACCGAAGTCGAAGTAGCTGTACATTCAATCGTAAGCTATAAGGTAGTCAGTAAGAAAGATGATGAATCGGAATAGACTCCTTACATCAGTTCTATTTGGAGTGCCGGCAGTCCTCATGCTCCTATTCGCGATTTTCATCTGCACGCGAGGTGGCGGCTGGTTTTCCTTCATCTTCTCGTGCCCCTTTTGGAGTGCTGCAATTCTCCTGATACTCGCAGCGGTGGGGCTCAGTCGCACCGCCCTGTTCGGCTCGATAGGATGCCTCATCATGGGCGGCGTTGCCTTCGTTGCTGGTTTCTTCGGTCCAATCATCTTCACCCCAAATGCGAACCAAGGACCGCTTCTCGGGATTTTCTTCACGGGTCCAATCGCAACACTTGTCGGAACAATTCTGGGAATATTGACCGCAATCGTGATGAAAGGAATTCGCCAACCAAAGGATGGACAGGTATTTTCAGAATCCGCGCCGAACGCGTCTTCTGAAAAACCGTCATCCTGATCGATGGTAGATAGGTCCAAATCCAAATAATCGGACTCCGACACTCCGGAGGTGTAGGCATTTAGACTGCCTGCATCGCATATGTGAAGCATTTGGGGATGGCAGCGTTGCAAGCGGGTAGGTCGGAGTCCGGTAACTGCCGGATTCACGAATAACGTTTCACACGGATATTATTCCTGGAACTTTGCGCCTATGTGCCTTTGCCACTTTGTGCCTGAGTAGTCAAAATCAAACATTGAAAAGAAAGTGGCAAATATCACAGTCCTCGATTACATAACTTTTACCCTTAGTCTGGATTTTG
>CAZBGF010000100.1:0-6649 GCA_964491255.1 uncultured Verrucomicrobiota bacterium | reverse complement strand
CCCTCGCCGCTTAACTGCTCCTTTCATTTTTTCATGCAAAATGTTCCATTACCTAATTTTCAGATATAAACTTATATTACACCTGATTATTAATCGATTACAGAGATTGAATTATAATCACTATAATCTCTTCTTTATAGAATGTTTGTTAATTAGATATTTATTATACCACGGTTTTTGTATTTGGCAAAAAGAAAATTATCCCGGGATATTTTCAATCTACTCTCGTGGATTCGCCGCGTCGCTATGCAAGTGGCAAGTGGCAGGCCACAGCCTTCGCCTGTTGAGCTACGGTGGGCAGGCCACAGCCTTCGCCAGTTGAGCTGCGGTGGGCAGGCCACAGCCTTCGCCTGTTGAGCTACGGTAGGCAGGCCACAGCAATGCACAGCATAAAAAAAATGTTTTTGATCCACATTTCCTTTTTCCTCGTCCTTATGATAGCATATGAGTTAAATTGAATTCATGGGCAGAAAATTAAGTCAGCGGAAAGGCAAGCGTGTATTAGCTTAACCTGGCACTGACGTCTTCTCTCTTTCTTTCTTTTTATGAGTACACTTCAGAATTCTGAGAAATTTATTATGAAAAGGAAGAAAGAAACTGACGGCTCACCGGGACGATTCCCTGGCCGCAGGGTGGCCGACTCGGGCAGGCGCCCTACCTATTGAATGCCTGAATGCTACACAAGGTAAGGCGCCCCGTACGTACGGGGTGCCGAGCCGCGGATAGCGTTTTAGACGTTTTTTGTAATTTTGCATAAGTCTAATGAGTACACTACAAAAATTCATAGCTTTCTTTGTTAACAGACATCTTTTGACGAACCTCATATTCGTCATTGTCTTTATTGGGGGCGTTTTAGCGTGGAACAACACCAGCAAAGAAGAGATGCCTGACATAGAGTTTGATCACACGCGCGTAACAGCCAGGTATCCGGGCGCAACTGCGGAAGAAGTAGAACACTTCGTAACAAAACCGCTTGAAGACCAGGTGAAGGGGATCGACGGTGTTTACAGGATAACGAGTACATCCAGTGACGGGAGTTCCAGTTTAAACATCGATTTTGAACAAGACTATTCCGACATAGACGAAGCGTTGATGGAAGTAAGGAACGCCGTACTGGACGTGGACCTGCCTGACGACGTCACTGACGACCCGGAAGTGCATGTGTGGAAGACCACAAAAAAGGCGATCATAGACATAATGGTGATCGACACGACCAGGCATCTGCTCGACATAGATTCCCGCAAACGGCTCCAGCAATTCGTGTATACACTGGAGCAGCAGCTTCTGAACCTGCCCGAAATAAACAGTGTTGAGAAATCCGGCTATCTGCAGGAAGAGATACAGATAATGGTGAAGCCGGAGAAACTAAAGGAGTTCGATATTCCTTTCAGTACTGTAATGAACGAGGTCAAGAATAACCATGTCCGTCAGCCGGCCGGCAATATCGAAACAAAGACCGAACCGAAAGTAACGCTTCTCTCCGAACTCGATACGGTTGAAAAGCTGAACAACCTCATAATACAGGGCGGGTTCGAAGGCCAGGTCGTAAGATTGAAAGAGATATCTGACATCGCCGATGGTTTCAATGAGAGCAGATCGATAATGAAGGTCAACGGCCACGAAGCCATAATGCTGAGGACCATCAAGAACAGTTCCTACGGCATACTTGAAGCTCTTGAAGCCGTCAAAAAGAAGGTCGAAGGCTTTCAAAAGAACAATCTCGAAGACACCGGTATCGAGATAATCACTCTCGACGATGAATCCGTAGACCTGAAAAACAGGTTGTCTCTTATCGTTAAAAACGGTTCTCTGGGGTTCGTGCTGATTCTCGTAATGCTCTTCATATTCCTGGATTTCAGGTCCGGCATCTGGGTAGCGCTCGGAATACCGTTCACACTTTGTTTTGCCATGATATGCACGTTCATGATGGGCTACACGATCAACAATATAACACTGGCGGCCGTTATTATTGTGCTGGGGATGATAGTCGACGACGCCATTGTGGTCTCCGAGAACATCACGCGCCTTCGTTCGGAAGGCATGCCGTTTGAAAAGGCCACTGTTCAGGGAACCGCGTTTGTCTTTGCCCCCATAGTCGCAAGCATCCTGACAACGTGTATAGCATTTGTCCCGCTTCTGTTCTTCCGTGCCCGGTTCGGCAAGCTGCTCGTATTTATCCCGCCGATCATATTTTTCATGCTTGGGGCGAGCCTGTTCGAGTCGCTCATCATTCTTCCGGGACACATGCAGCTGAATTTCCCGATATTCAACAAGTTCATGGATAGATTCTCGAGAAAGAGACTGCGGGAGAAAAAGGAACACTGGTTCAATAAGGTGGAAAATTCCTACGGGAATCTTCTCGAGAAGATATTGCCTTTCAAATGGGTGATCTTTGCTGGTTTCGTTGTCCTGCTTCTCTTTTCCGGGTATGTCGTAAAGACAAAGATGAAGTTCGTTATGTTCCCGCGTGAAGAGACGAGGACGATCAGATTATCCGGCGAGACCGATCCGGAAGCGGACAGGTACGATACTGCCCGGCTCACGATACAGGTAGAAAACGTAATTGCCCGGTATATCGGAAAAGAAGTGATAGGGTTCAGGACGCGGATAGCAAGAAGCCGGTGGGGCAAAGCCATCGAAGAGAACAAATTCCGGATGAATATCGAGATAGTTCCCAAGGAAGAACGGAAAAAATCGGCTGACGCGCTTATTAAAGAATGGGAAACGCAAGTCGCAGATATCAAGGACCTTAAGAAAATAGAAATCATAAAAAGCCGCTGGGGGCACGCGAGTGGAAGCCCGATAGAAATTATAGTCCAGGAGAACGATGACGAAACAAGGAACTCGATAGCCGAACAACTGGCCAAGGCCATGGAACAGAATCCGGCGCTTGACAATGTAGAAATAGAGCGCCCTTTGGAAAACCCGGAATATAGGATCAACCTGAAAAGAGAGAAGATAAAACGGTTATCTATAAACCCATCCGCTATTGCAACCACCCTCAGGGCGGCCCTGGAAGGGATCATCATTTACGAGCTGCCAAAGGGCAGTGAAGAGGTAGACGTCCGGTTTACGATCACCGATCAGGCGAAAGATGATATAGAAAGCATCCTGGATATCCCCGTAGAGAACAAGAGTAATTATCTTGTTCCTCTACGGGATTTAGTCGATGTTAAGAAGACCATCACGCCGAATTCCATCGAAAGAAAAGACTCGAAAAGAATCACAACAATCTTTGCCGACATAAAGGAAAAGTCGGGGTTGACGCCCATCGAGATAGCCGAGCAGCTCGAAAGCAGAGAGTTCCCGAAGATATTGCACGAACACCCAACAACATTACTCAACTTTGAAGGAGAGATTAAGGATACGCGCGAGTCCACGGGAGATTTCAGGAACGCCATAATTATGGCAGTACTCTTCATCTATGTAATACTCATTCTTTTGTTCAACTCGTTAACTAAGCCGCTCATAATAATGCTCGCGATTCCATTCGGAGCTGTGGGCATTGTGCTTGCTTTCTGGCTTCACGGTAAAATCCTGTTCGGATTTTTTGCGGCTATTGGAGCCATCGGCCTGGCGGGAGTGGTGGTTAATGATGCGATAATCATGGTTGCCAAGTTGGAGAAAAACTACAACAACACACAGGGACCGGACAGCTCCGACCGACAGATTGCGGCTATAGCAAAAACCAGGTTAAGGGCAGTAATACTGACGACACTCACAACAGTCGCCGGACTTCTCCCCACAGCATACGGCTTCACAGGGTATGACGCAATGCTTGCGGAAATGATGCTTGCTTTGACATGGGGATTATTATTCGGGACGGCCATTACGCTTATTCTGGTGCCGTGCGTCTATAGTTTCAGCAAGACCATCGGGTTCTGGAAACATAGTTTTTTAGACCGTATTTTGAAGTAAGACAACTTATGCACAAAAGATCTTTTCTATTCAAGGCATGTATTATCGCGAGCGTCGCGATGATACTCCCTGTGGTGTTCTCGCCGAGCTTCGCAGAGGAGCAAAAGGAATCGATCGAACGGAAAGAATTGCTGTCCCTGGATGATTTTATCGTCCGTGCCGCACGCAACGATACAGAGTTCGAAGCAATCCTGATAAACGAACTCAAGCTGAAGTACCAGAAGGACCTGAAACTTCCCGCCGGAGACCTCGTCCTATCCCTGAAACAGGAATATAATGCTTTTCTGAGTCAGAATCGAGAAGAGCCCGCAACGGAGGTGAGCCTAAGCAAGCTTTTCCCCCGAGTAGGAACCGAAGTATCTGCAGGCTATGAAGTCTTCTCCGCCTTTTCCTCGGAAGAAAGTGCGGGAGCCGTCTACCTGGATATCGCTCAGCCGATTGCCAAAAATGCTTTCGGGCATTCCACCCGTTTGCAGGAGAGGATCATCGGCCTCGAAGTGGATATTGCAAGCTACCAGATTATTGAAGCCTACGAAGATTATCTGGCTGCGATCATTACCGCCTACCACAATTGGCATACGGCATACGAAAACCTGATCATCAGCCGATCGTCATACCAGGAAAATTACAAGCTCCTCGACAATATAAAGGATCGGCAGAAAAAGCAGGTTGCGCGACGTATCGATGTCAACAAAATCAGCCTTCAGCTTTTAGCTAAGAAGGAAAGAGTCGTTGAACTCGAGGAAGAGTATAAGAAACGCCTTCACACAATTGAGAAGGTGATTCGCCATGACGACAAGAGTACGCTGATACCCAAAACGGATTACCGATCTGTCGAGATCGAGAGCTCTTTCAAGGAAGCCTTCACCACTTTTGTAAACCAGAGTCGTACATTTCGCATTCTCAATCTGCTTATGAAGGGGAGTTCGCTCGAGGTTGACAAGGAGGCTGATGATCTACTGCCGTCGATCAATCTTGTTTTGGGCGGCGATATCAAGGGCGATGGATACAGTTTGGATGAGAACGAGAATCTATTGTTCGCCGCCGTTACGATAGACTGGCCGTTTCCGAATACGGTTGAAAGAGCTGAGTACGAAGTTTCGAAGATTGACTATGAGAAAACGGAACTCCTGAAGCTTAACACCAGTTATCGCCTGTACACTGACGCCAAGAATCTTTTCGAAGAGATAAAAAAGACAAAGCAACTGAAGAAGATTGCCGAAGAGAAGATCCGTCTGGCTCAGTCGATCTTGAAAGATGAGACCGAGAATTACTCCTTCGGCAAGATCTCGCTAAACGACTACATTTATGCAGTCAATACGCTGGACAGGGACAGGTACAACAAGATTCTGCGCGACGTACGTTATAGAAACCTGATGACCGAGTGGCTGAGGCTGACGGACAGCCTGGTCACGGAGAATGCAGGATCAGCCCTGCTTGAGGAAATTCAGGAGAAGGGGGTTCAGGGGATTCAGAGGGAATTCATCCCTGGACAGTAGCCAGGAGATGGATGGCATACGACAGATGGCAGCGGGCGGGAGACTACTGTTTAAGGGCTGTTTTCGGGCCCCGTCCCTGTGGCCCACCTACCAGGTAACGACAAACAGTTTATCCTTCGAGACGGCTTGAACCTCTTCCACGGTGTACCATTTCTCGGCATGCCGCATGCCCCAGGAATCGGAGGTGGCGATTTCATCAGTCTTGGGATTATAGCCGATGATCATACACGTGTGCCCTCTGTTGGGCATGATTTTTAATTTTTTGGCTGCTTTACGGTCCTTTTTGAGCGCTTTCTTCCACGCCTCCGGCGATTGCTCGCCCATACGGTCGGCAGGCCGTCCATAGCCTTTAAACGGTCCCACAGAATACATACTCCACATGAGTGGCAGTCCTTTATTGATATACCTGGCCACCAAGTTTAGCGTGACTCGCGCTTTCACCGTCTTGATGGCGCGCCGGTTCTTTTTGACAATGGGAGCCACGGCGGCCAGCATTTTATCGCTCCGGGTACCCCCTCCCTTTTGAGTCTGGGCCGCATTGGCCAGCACGTATTCATCCACCTGAATCCCCATATACTGCAGATAGCGGGCCCAGGTGGAGGGCACGCAGTAGCCTTTCCGGCCCTGGTCAACCATCGGAATATTGGTGACAATCACATCGCCATTATCCCGATGAACCACCCGCGTTTTCACCTCGGCTTTTTTATCCTCATCACTAACCCGTTGCGTTTTGCCGCGATTGTCAGCACGGCAAAGCGGCATAATCCGCAGGCAAAGCGAATCGTCTTTCTGTTCCGAGAGCAAGATAGCATGGCTGCTCCACCGCCAGGTTTTGACCCATTCCCTGGTTTTCTTGCCCTCGCCAAATCTTTGTTTCTCATAATTTCCCAGCAGGGCCTTCAAGGAGCTTTCAACCTGATCGTTTTGGGCCTTGATGGTTTTGGTAAGTTGCTTCTCACGCTCCGTAAATTCCTTCTTAGCCCGTTTATATTCTTTCATCGATGGATAATTTCCCCGTGCCGGTTTCATACCCAGAGTGTCGCCCTTGTTGGCAAACATGATCAGTACGTCAGCCACCTGGCCATTTTTGCCCAGGATCTTCAACATTTCCGGCTTGATGCCAAATACGTTAGCCGATCGGATCCGATAACTGGATGCGGTTTCGGTGCTGGATTCAAGCTGACCATTTAACCGCGCGACTGTCTCTTCAATGCTATTTGCCCACAGATTCG
>CAZBGF010000099.1:0-6718 GCA_964491255.1 uncultured Verrucomicrobiota bacterium | reverse complement strand
CTTGTGGCGTTTGAAACAGAGTTCCATGCAACCCGCACCTTGTCCGTGTAGGTACCTTCGCTAGCTGACACGCCGGAAGGGACGGGCAGTGTCCACAGCGCGGTCGGTCGACCGCCAAAAGTTGTGCCCCAACCTGTTGTCCCGGCCAGGTAATAGATAATCACATTATCGGAATCGACGAACACATCTGAACCGACGTTCGGAGCGTCACCCAGGAAAAAGATACCGGCCAGGCTGCTACAGCCACCAAATGCCCTGTCCCTGATGTTAGTGACACCGTTGCCGATAGTGACGCTGGTCAGACCGCTGCAGCCCCAGAACGCATGGTCCCCGATGCTGGTGATGTTGTTACCTATGTTAATATTAGTCAGGCTGGTACAACCCCAGAAAATATAATACCCGATATTGGTAACGCCGCTACCGATCGTGATGCCGGCGAGGCTGGTGCAGAAATCGAACGCATGATCACCGATGTTAGTAACGCCGCTGCCGATCGTGATACTGGTCAGGCTGATACACGAATCGAACGCATGGTCTCCGAGCCGGGTAACGCCGTCGGGTATCGTGACAGTGGTCAAGCTGGTGCAGAAATCGAACGCATGATCACCGATGTTGATAACGCCGCTGCCGATAGTAATACTGGTCAGGCTGGTACACGCATCGAACGCATGATCACCGATGTTGATAACGCCGTCGGGTATCGTGACACTGGCCAGGCTGGCGCACGCATCAAACGCATGGTCTCCGATGTTGGTGACGCCGCTGGGAATCGTGACACTGGTCAGGCTGGTGCACGAATCGAACGCATGGTCTCCAAGCCGGGTGACGGTACTGCCTTCGATAGCGGACGGGATGATCACCGCACCGCCGGGACCGGTGTAGCTGGTGATGGTGATGGTGCTGTCAAGATTGGTAGTATAAGTATAATCTTCGGCCTTTAGCACCGATGCGGCTGCCAATAAAAAAAGCACAGGCAAGCACCATGCCCTGCCGATTCGCAGTCGAAAAAAGTTCCAGCTCCAGGCCATGTTTCACCGCAATGAAAATGCCTTCCTATAATCGCACCAAACTAAACGGCCTGTTACCAAGGCGCCTTGATTTAAATTATAGATAAGCATGTCTTTTTTTTCACAGCAAGAGGAAGGAGTGATTCAGAAGGGATTCAGGGTCAGACCTTAAAAATCAAAAACAGCCTAGCCATCTTTCCCGACCTCTTGCATCAAGCTTCCTTTTTCCACCCGAACACAGATCCCGAAATGCTCAATAGTATAATCCCAGACAATGATACTCAGAGTGCAATCTGGAGCAAGGGAAAAAGAAGACGGTTCTTGCCATTCCAAACCAGCCCGTGTACAATGTCCCCTAACATAGGAGCCATGTATCTTGGCTCAGTCAAGAGTACAGAAACCACCGAGGAGTTGAAAATGTCGCAGACCAAAATTCTATTGATAGTTGCATTGTTGATATTTGGAAACGTGTTTTCTTCATTAGCTGCTGATTTGCAAGAGTTGTCCAACGTTTCACTTGTTAAGAATCCTGGCAACGACGGAGATAGCTTCCTCGTGCTCGCCGGAGATAAGCAACATCTCGTAAGACTCTATTTTGTGGACTGTCCCGAAACTTCAATCTCTTTCAAGGCTGGTGCACAGCGGCTGCGGGAACAGATGCGTTATTTCGGAGTGTCAAACGCTATAGATATTATTCGATGCGGGAAGGAAGCAAAGAAATTCACTGAAGATCGTTTATCAACGGCGTTCACTCTGCACACAGCGTTTGCCAAAGCCCCGGGCGGGTCAAAGAAAAGGCGCATTTACGCATTTGTCATAACGTCAACTGGCAACGATCTAGCAAGCCTGCTGGTTGCCAATGGCTATGCAAGAGCGCATGGGGTCGGAAGACAAACGCCGGGTGGTGTGAGCCTGAACGAGACCAAAGCGCGTCTGTTGGACCTCGAAATATCAGCCATGTTGAAACGGAAAGGTATCTGGGCAAACAGCGATCCGGATCGGATCGTTGAACTGCGGGCGAAGCAAAGAGGCGAGGACGAAGAACTGAGAAAAATTATGGAACAAGCAAAACTTGCAAAGGCTCCTAAGAGACCAATCAATCTGAACAAGGCAAGCGCAGAGGAAGTAGAGATGATCAAAGGGATTGGACCGAAACTTGCACAAAGCATTATTGACGGTCGTCCTTACAAGACTGTGGATGAATTGCTGAAGATAAAAGGAATCGGCAAGAAGAAATTTGAAATCATTCGTGGCGATTTAATGATAGAGTGAGCCCAGAGCATTCAAAGGAAAAAATGATGTTAAGATATAAGTTAGGATGGATTCCGGATGTACCGGATCAGCGGGATGTTTTGTTTTCTACTATGTTCCGCGTGCCCAGGAAATTCCCGGCTCAGGTTGATTTGCGCAAGGACTGTTCAGCAGTGGAAGCGCAGGGCACACTGGGGTCGTGTACTGCCCAGGCGCTGGTGGGCGCTCTGGAGTTCCTGCAATTAAGAGAACTTAAATCCAAATCGAAAACGCGCTTTCGAGACTTGAGTCGGCTTTTTGTTTATTATAATGAGCGATTTGCCATGGGCACTGTGCGCGAGGATTCAGGCGCAATGCTCCGAACCGGTATTAAAACGCTCAAGGCACAGGGTGTGTGCAGGGAAAAACTATGGCCGTATAAAATATCGCGTTTCGCAAATAAGCCGACTGAAACGTGCTATACAGAAGCACTCGATCATCAGGTGACGGCTTATCAGCGATTGAAGTCGTTGAAAGAAATGAAGGCATGCCTGGCTATGGGTTTGCCATTTGTGTTCGGCTTTTCCGTGTATGAGCATGTTATGTCGGATGCGGTTACAAAGACCGGGAAAATCCGTCTGCCAAAGCAAACTGAACGCATGCTTGGCGGTCACGCGATCATGGCCGTGGGATACAGGGAACGATCCAAAGTCTTATTGTTCAGAAACTCATGGGGCAAGGAATGGGGACAAAAAGGTTATGGCGAATTGCCTTTTGCTTATCTTGAGAGCCGTGAACTTTCCAACGATTTGTGGTGCATTCAGTCAACAGAGAGTAATCTTTATGCCGCCTGGCGGCTGGCTACAGCTTATGCCTGAACATAACTGTTCAAGGTGGATAGGCTGTAGGTGAAGAAGAAGAGTGTTTCGTAGTTAAAAACTCATGAGCAGATTCACGGAAATACTTACTGTATCACCCCTACCCGATGGCAGGAACTGGATCATCCGGTGTCCTTTTGGATATGATGTAGGCGAAGAAGACAGTGACGAAACAATAGAAGTACCCGTAGGGTTTGTCACTGACTTTGCAAGCGTTCCAAGGCTCTTATGGATCATAATTCCACGCTGGGGTAAATACGGCAATGCAGCGGTGATCCACGATTTTTGTTATTGGGAGCAGAAATACACGCGCAAGCGCGCAGACGAGATATTCAGGGAAGCCATGGGCGTGCTGAAAGTCGGCCAATTTCACAAAGCCGTTCTCTACTGGATGGTGAAACTATTCGGATGGATCCACTGGCGCCGGAACAGGAAAGACAAGGCGCGCGACCTCCAACGAATCCTCGACCCCATCCCGAGAAAAGTGTTTGATTGGGAACCCGACTGAAAAGAATAGGAATGTCTCGCGCAAAGACGCCAAGCCTGCTTGAGCCGACGCTCGTGTCGGCCAGGGCCGCAAAGGTATAAAACCCCCGTGCATTTCCTTCTTGCCAGAACGGATTATTGCTGATAGAAATGCATATAGCGGGGATGGTATATTCATCGGTTCAACATCAGAATATCAGGCAAATTTGCCTGATACGTAAATATTGGGGAGCAAGAGGCTTGAGCCTAAACATCAGGAGATAAGGTATGGCAACATGGCAATGCAATCTTTGTTCTCATGTCTATGACGAGAACAAGGAGTCTATTAAATGGGATGATCTCCCGGCAGACTGGGTTTGCCCTATCTGCGGATCCTCGAAATCATCGTTCACTATCGTGAAGGCAGCACAATCGCCCGCGCCCCTGTCCACGGCACCTCCTACGACCAGCTACCAATGTGGTCTTTGTTCGCACATATACGACGAGTCCAAAGAAGAAGTCCTCTGGGTTGACCACCCCGAAGATTGGACATGCCCGATTTGCGGATCAGGGAAAGAGAACTTCACTCTAGTGGCACCCGCTTTGCCAACACCTGCCATGATGCCCGCGTCAAAGAGTATTGGTGAAGACTACTTGGCTGAGTGGCGCCGGCCGGCAGACGACTTTGAAACTCACATGTCAGACATCCATCGAATCTCGTATTCCGGACGGTCCGTGATAGAACCCATGCGCACCCGTGTCCCAACCTTCTCTTGGGATGAGATTCTGGTCAGGGGCGCACAACTTGCCAGGCTGCCGCTGAACAAGAGTCAGCCAGTGAGTGCTCGGACCGTAATTGGTCCGAAAGCAGCCGTGCCGCTGGTGGTCGAAAGCCCTCTGTTTGTGTCGCACATGTCATTTGGCGCGCTGTCCCGGGAAGCGAAGTTGGCCTTGGCGAAAGGTAGCGCACAGGCCAAGACGGTGATGTGTTCTGGTGAAGGTGGCGTACTCCCCGAGTGTCTTGACGCTGCCCACAAGTACATCTTCGAATACGTTCCCAATAAATACAGTGCAACGGATGAGACATTTCGGCGTGCTGACGCCGTCGAAATCAAGATTGGGCAGTCGGCCAAACCGGGTATGGGTGGACATCTCCCCGCACACAAGGTCACCGCCGAGATTGCCGCAATCCGCGGAAAGCGGGAGAGACAAGACATCATCAGTCCCTCGCATTTTCCCGATATCCATACCCCGGACGATCTGAAGAGAACTGTGGATTACTTGCGGGAGAAAACCGACGGCAAACCGATCGGGATCAAGTTGGCAGCGGGCCATCTCGAAGATGATATAGACATAGCGCTCCATGCCGGCGCTGACTTCATAACGATCGATGGACGTGCGGGCGGGACAGGCGCCGCGCAGAAGGTCGTTAAGAACGCCACCTCAGTCCCAACCATGTTTGCCTTGACTCGGGCGAGACAGGTTCTGGATGCGAGAGAGGCTAGCAATGTTTCGCTGATCATCACCGGCGGCTTGCGCGTTTCATCCGACTTTGCCAAAGCGTTGGCCATGGGTGCTGACGCAGTGGCCTTAGCCACCGCGGCCATAATGGCCGTGGGCTGTCAGCAGTATCGTATCTGTGATACGGGCAAGTGTCCCGTTGGAATCGCGACGCAAGAGCCGGCGCTCCGTGCACGGCTTGATGTAGAGCAGTCAGCCACACGTGTCGCGAACTTCTTCCGCGTGTCCACTGACGAACTCAAGGAATTTGCCCGGTTGACAGGTAACGATGATGTTCACGGGCTGTCGCTTGTGGACCTATGTACCACCAATTCAGAGATCTCGAACCACACCGATATTGAGCACGTATAAAACCCAATAGAGTTCTGCGAAATTGAAAATTTCGCAGAAAAGAATACAGGAGTCTAGTAAAACCCAACCAACAGGAGGAGAGAGATGGCAACAATGGACAATCTGCAGGAAGCCTTCGCGGGCGAGAGCCAGGCAAACCGAAAATACTTGGCCTTTGCCAAGAAGGCCGAGGAAGACGGGATGTCTCAAGTGGCAAAGCTATTCCGAGCAGTCGCGGAGGCAGAAACGGTTCACGCGCAGGCACACCTCCGCGTGATGGGCGGCATCAAGAGCACGGCTGATAACCTGGAGGCTGCGATAGCTGGCGAGGGAGAGGAGTTCAAGGAGATGTACCCGAAGATGCTGGCGGAGGCCCAGGCTGAGGGCATGAAGCCCGCGGAATTCTCCTTCAAGAACGCGCTGGCCGTCGAAGAGATTCACTACGGTCTGTACTCGAAAGCCTTAGAGGCAGTTAAAGGCGGCAGCGATATGCCCACCACAAACATCTATGTATGCCCTGTATGTGGCAACACTGTCGAGGGTAGCGCGCCGGATGTTTGCCCAATCTGCAATGTGCCAGGCAGCAAGTTCAGCGAGATTACATAAGTATGACAGAGACGTGGTCTTAATTCCTGATGTCATGACCACGACCTTTCTTTTCATCTGCAAGCTTCAACACTGGCCCAAAGGGTCAGCCCTCGAAATAGCAAATAATGGCTTGGGGATTCAGGGTTCAAGATAATAAAAGGCTTGCCCGACCTTTGCCCGCTGTGGCTACGGTGGGCAGGCATTTTCCTTCCAAATACATCTCCCGAAACGCTCAATCGGATGATGATATTCAGCGTGCAATAAAAATAAAAAGCCAGCCCTAAAGTAGAGCCGATCCTGAAAATTAACCACGAAGGATCACGCCAAGGCGTGGCAAGCACTAAGCTTGGGATCCAGGGTCAGACATGAAAAGCAGCCTGTCCGCCTGAGTAGGAAAGTCAAGACAGAATCTGCCTGTTCCTGAATCCCATAGATTATTCAGAAGCCCCTTTTTTCTTGCCTTTGAACCTGACACCGGACAAACTATTATCTCAAATTGTGCGTTAAGAAAACGCAAGAGAAATATTTTTGCAATAACTATCTCGTATATAGGTTGATTAGGCTGAAGGCTATTAGCTTGCCTGCCTGCCCGAGACGACTCGGGTCGGCCAGGGAGACGCATCCCTGCGGCCAGGGGAAAGACAAAAAAAATAATCCGACGTGGCAGTCTAAATGCCTAACTTGAATGTATAGGAATTT
>CAZBGF010000098.1:0-6777 GCA_964491255.1 uncultured Verrucomicrobiota bacterium | reverse complement strand
AAACAGAATTTTCCTTTGCTTTTCTCCCGTATTATTTTGTCCATTTTGTTAATTCTGTCAGAAATTCTTATCTTCTTTGCCTTAAACCACCGGCTGAATTCTTCGACTCATTTAGTCAAACAATCGAAGCTTAAGGAGCTATACAACTGAATTAATCCTCACGCACAAGATGATTCAGCAGTCGACATTTCCGCGCATGACTCAGCCATCTCAGCTCACGCAGACGCATTTTTCTGTGCCCCTCGGCCGTATTATCATTCAATTCTGAAAGATGATCGCATCCATGAGCGATGTACAGCGCCAGTTCTCGCGAAGTCCCGCCATGTTCGGGACCCTCAACAAGTGCCCGTTGAACATTGACGATAATTTCAGCGCCAGCGTGCTGCCTGTTCCCGCCGGGGGAAAGATAACGAAAACAGATAACATCTGTAGGAAAAGCATGGTTCAAATAGCGATGATTTACATCCGTAATTCCAGCATCATCCATTAAAACAATCGAAATATCATTCCAGACTGTTTCCCGGTCAAGGCGATGGAGTTGATCCATGAACTGGCGCGCGAGTTTTTTTATTCCTCGCACGTTCGGATGGCATGTCGTCTGTCTGTTGTTTAGCTCTATTTTCATCAACGGGATAGGATATACGTCCATGAAGCATATTGGTTAAAGTGAATACAAAAACCTTTTTGAGTTTACCTATTTCAGCCAGTGTCAAATTGCAAAGATCCAATTGTCCATCATTCAATTTCTCGTCAATAATATCATGGACAAGATGTTCAATATGACTTGGCGATATTTTTTCCAATGAACGGGAAGCCGCTTCAATGGAATCGGCCAGGCAAAGGATAGCTGTCTCACGTGACTTGGGCTTGGGGCCCGGATATCGAAAATCTTCTTCGCTGACGTCTGACGATATTCCGTGTTTGGATTTATCCTGTAAATCCAGCTCCAGTTGAGCACTCGCCTTATGATAAAAATAAGAGACTAATCCGGTCCCATGATGCTGTTGAATGGCCTCAACAATTGGAAGAGGTAATTTATGACGCAATGCCAGGTCAACACCTTCCTTGACATGCGAAATTATTACCAGCGTACTCATGCTTGGCGAAAGATCATCATGAGGGTTATCACCAGACTGAATATTTTCAGAAAAGAAAGAGGGCTTAACGAGCTTCCCGATATCATGGAAATAGGAACAGATGCTGATCCGAAGCGCATTGCCTCCAACAGCCGCAACCGCTGCCTGGGCGAGATTGGCCACCATCAAGCTGTGATGATACGTCCCCGGCGCTTCAATAGAAAGCCGTTTCAATAAAGGATGTTCCATATCAGACAGTTCAAGCAATGAAATATCCGTTGAAATGCCAAAAAGCACCTCCAGAAGCGGCAGAATCAATAAGGCTATCAAAGCCGATAGAATTCCACTTGCCAGGCTGACCATGCATTGTATGATGATCACATCCCACATATAATAGGTTAAAACTGAAAAACCTATAGCGCAAACCGCACCGGCAAAACCACCCCAAAGCCCTAATCGAAATATCGAGGAACGGGTTCGAACAAAACGAGTCATACGTGCTATGACGATTGCCGATACAAATCCAATCGTGAAAACCGTAAAACTGTAACCCGCAAACACGGACACAGCAAAACTGACCCAGAGACCGACAACAATCGCGGGTAACGGACCCATCAGAATAGCAGCCAGCAACGGCGCCAGGGCCATGGGTAAAAGATAATCAATAGTCGATGAAGGCAAAAACCTGTAGAATTCTTCATTAAGATATAAACACCATTTACACGGAACCATGCTTAACAGGGAAAGAAGAAAAAACAAAAAAATCATCGAATTCCGATGAGCCATATCAGGCTTGATTAAATGAAAAAAAGCGGCCGTCACAATGACACCAAGAAGCAATATAATGCTGACGCCAACGATTTTCAGCACATGCTTAAAAAACGGGTCTAACCGACTAACCTTTATTTGATACGCATGAACCTTCTCGATGATTTCCTGTGTTACATTCTGGCCGCGTTCAACCAAAATAGTACCTTTCGGAACAGCAATTACGTCAGGCCTATTTTGGAGACCCGAACCATCAGAAAAAGTTAACGGGGATTCAAATTCAATGGCCGTGACAATTGTTACTGGTGATAATTGCCCCGGGAATAATCGCATAACATCGGATTCAACAGGAATACAGACAAGTAAAACAGCAGTAAGCCAGACCAGAAACCAGCAACACCAACCAACTGCCGGTTTGTTAAACAAAGCAAGCGCTCTTTTACCGAAAAAGTGCCCCGGTGATTTCAATCGGGTTTTGGGATAATTTAAAAATTTTCTTATTAGATCAAAAAACATGGAATTTCTTCCTCTTCAGATTGTGAAATCATCGGCTCCGCATATTTCGCAGCTCGTATCTCGTTCGGACGAAAGTGCCTAAAGTGAACTAAATTCAGGCTTATAACTTATAACTTTCTTCATGCTTCACGCCTTTCAAGGCGTTATGAAGCTGTTGCCATAATTCATCAAGAGATTGTGGAATTACCTTTGCGTTCGCAATGACCGGCATGAAATTGGTATCCCCTTCCCACCGTGGAACAAGATGCATATGAATATGATCTTTTAACCCGGCCCCCGCTGACTTTCCGAGATTAATGCCGAGATTAAAACCGCCCGGCTTCATTGTTTTCCGAAGCATGCCGCAAGCCTTAGATGCCATTACCATCAATTCCAGAAGTTCCTTTTCGTTCATGCGTTCAAGACAATCCACATGCCTGTATGGCGCAATCATTAAATGTCCATTATTATAAGGATAACGATTCATCAACAGAACGCAGTAATCACCGCGCTTGAGCACAAGATGGCTCCGGTCATCATCACTTTGAATGATATCACAAAGAAAACACCCTGCTTCCCTTGCCTTCAGAATATATTCGATCCGCCAGGGAGCCCACATGCATTTCATAATCCTTTTATCCTTTTGAAAGATGTTCTATAAAGCCATTAAAAGTCAAATTTTTGACAGGATAACAGGATGGACGGGATTTATTATCCTGTTGATCCTTACTGTTAATTCCCCTGCAGAACAGGTAAGTCCTTCAGCTTTCTCTTAACTTCGACCTTGCGTTCCCAAAAGTTCAGTAGTAACCCAACAGGTTTTCCTGTAGCGACGAGATAGTTAACCAGTTGTATTTTATGAGCTTGTATAACTCGTCTTACTGACTTCAGTTCAAGTATGACGATCTTTTCAACCACAATGTTCATTATACCTATCCCGTCTATCCTGTTATCCTGTCAAAATTCTTATCTTACCGGTAGCACCGAACGTCTCATTGTGAAAGTTCTTTGGATAGCTTAATGGTTACGAAAAATGAACCCGTCTTTTTGAAATCGTAAAACTGTTGATATTCAACTGAAAATATTATATATCATAAGCAATCGTTTCCAGCAAGACTGATATTTGATTTTTATATTGTGTTTAAAACAAAAAAAATCAAAGAAAGCCATCAGCCTTCGCCAAGGCTACGGCCAGACAAGCAGATTACACGGCGCAGCAAAGCCGCAACCAAAAAATATTCTCGCGCCAAGACACAAAGGTGAAATAATTGAAAACAGTTGATATGAAACCAGTTTTTCTTATTTATGGCGAAGATGAATTCCCGGTTTCAACCAGAACGCACCAACTGATTGATCAGCTGATGTCACCTGACGAGAAAACTATGGGTCTTGAAATGATTGACGGAAAAGCCGACAATTCTTCCGTAGCCATTAAGATTCTGAGACAATGCCTTGAAGCCATACGAACGATTGGCTTTCTGAATGGCCGAAAGGTTGTCTGGCTTCGCGGAGCAACGTTTTTTGACCAGGGTGTTGTGGCTCGTTCCAAAGACGTCCAGGAAACCGTCAGCGCATTAACAACCTTTATAACATCAGGAATACCCGCCGGTCACACCCTGATCGTTACCGCGCCCGCGGTTTATAAGAAATCCGGGTTTTACCAGGCCTGTCAGCGCGCGGGCGAAATCATCACTTTTGCAATGCCGAAAGCCTGGAATCGCGACTCTTCAGCTGTTCAATATGCTCGAACCGCGTTTCAGAAATATGGATTGCGTGCAAGAGAAAACGTTATTTCAGCTTTTGCACAAAAAGTCGGAACCAATACGCGTCAACTTGACCAGGAAACCAACAAATTATCCGTGTTTCTCGCTCCGCGTCAGGATGTTTATCATGATGACCTGGAACTTATTGTTTCCGCGTCAAGGGACATGTTCGTATGGGACATCGAAGACTCTGTTGCCACAGGGCAATTGGCCCGCTCCATCAAAATACTGCGTCAGCTCACCTTTCAGAAGGAACCACCCATCCGATTACTCATGCGTCTGGATCGTCTTTTCAGAAACCTGCTCGTCTTTCGGGAAGCTATAGACAACCGTTGGATAACGCTGAACACCAACGCTAACCAACATCCGCACACGGGACATGAAAAATCTCCTGGAAATATGAATCAACTGTTCTCTCAAGCGTTATCATCCGGAAAAGGCAGAATGCCGGCGTTTGTGGAAAAAAAACTGACCGAACAGGCAAAAACTTTTTCTCGCGACAGCCTGTTTAAAAGTCAGGAACTGATCTTAGAGACCAGGCAAAAACTTGTTTCCAGTAAAATACCGCCCTTGATTCTTCTTGAAATTCTGATTATCAAACTCTGCGGCAAACCGTAACCGTATCTATAAAGCCATTAAAAGTTAAATTTTTGACAGGATAAACCAGGCTTCGCAAAGGCTTTTCGGATGGGATCGAACAGGAACCTCTCAGGATTAATTGGCTTTACGCCTTTCCCATATTTTTCGGGCGCGCTCCTCAGGAGAAAACAACAGCCGGGTTTTTTCTTCCATCACAGCGAACGGACAAACCATATCGCCCTCTTGCACCCTGACAACAACTCCATGAGAAACAAATTGTTCGACAACACCCTCAACTTTTTCCGCCCGGTCCTTCAGCTTGACACTGACATGAGACCCGATCTTCGGACACTCCTTTTCACACATATGAAGTATCTTAGGAAAATCTTCATCCCGCACATTACGATCATCAGTAATCTTATTGGCTTCTGGAACAGATGAAATATCACTCACCGCAACAGCGGCTGCTGTATCTGGTTCCTGATTCACGGGTTCAGTCTCTTCCCGCAATGCATCATGATTACTTGTTTGGCTATTACGGCCACTCAGGAGCGCTTTGATTTTCCATTTGAACTGATACCAGGCAGGGATTACACTCCTGTATATTTTCATTCGAATCGGTATAATAATATCCCGGTTACGAACTATCCGATTGTATCCATAATAAAATAAGAAAATGATTAAAGCCAACGATGCAAGAAATCGCAGATTACCACCAATATTCGAGGCACGCTGGCGTTTTTTCTTAACCGGCTTTGGAACAGGCGCTGTAATACGCTTTTTTTCGTCAGGCGGTTGAGTCTTGAGCTTTATCTTTATCTTGGCCCTCTTGTTTGTTTTTCTTTCTGCACAAACCTGATCCTGGATTCTCCGGCCGCAGAAAGGACAGAAAACCGCGGCTTTTTTCACAGATTTAGAGCAATAGGGACAAAGCTTGACAGCGCAAACTTCTCCCGCGACCCGAATCGGTATTGTTTCACCAGAAACTTGAAGCTGGACATCTGGTGTAGACTTAGTCCTGGCGCTCAGTATCTGATCTTCCAAAGGAATAATTTCATTCAGTAATTCGTCCCAATTTTGATAACGGTCTTTCGAATTTTTTGCTGTCATTTTCACAATCATGCGTGAAAACCCCGTTGATAGATCTGGAATAACTTTCTGCGGATATTCAAGCTTCTCCGTTGTCTGCCTTTGCATGGTCATGGATACGTCCTTCTCATCAAAAGGCAAAATTCCCGTCAATAAATGATATAAGCTCATACCCAGCGCGTAAATATCCGCCCGGCAATCCAGATTTTTATCGCCCATGACCTGTTCAGGAGACATATAATTGGGTGTTCCCATGATCGTAATGTCATCATCACTGCCAGAACGAGTGCTAATCGTACTGACCGCGCGCGCAATGCCAAGGTCTGTCACTTTAATGGTACCATCGCCATCAATCATGACATTGTCAGGTTTAACATCGCAATGAACAATCATGGAATGATCCCAGGCAAATTTAAGCGCGTCAGCCACACAATGAGCGATAACTATGGCATCAGCCTCTGACAGTCTGCCTTTTCGGCGAAGCCATTGGCCAACGGTATACCCCGTTATGTATTCCATAACGAAAAAATATCTGTCAGCATGGCTGGAGCGGCCAAAATCATAAACCTGCACTATCCCCGGATGCTTGAGACTGGCGGCGACCTTCGCTTCAAATTTAAACTGTTTGACATCTTCAGGATCATTGGAATGGTGTTTTGAAAGAACTTTAATTATCACCGTGCGTCCCAGAGAAATCTGGCGAGCTTTCCACACCGACGACACCACGCTTTCGCCACGCTTATCAAGCAACTCAAACCCGTCAATCACAGGAATATCATCCGGTTTTTGATTGTTATTAGAAATATCGGCTTCCATATGCTTCACCATAAATTGACTTCAGAGTAAATATTCAGGGAACCCCGTGCGCCAACACGGGGTTCCCTGAATAGTTACTGTTCTGCATTAAACATGAATCCATTTTCAAGCAAAAAAAAGTCAGACCCCTCTGACCGAAGAACCCCAGATATACCTGTGTGTCTGCAGATTCAGCCGGGCGGGAACATGAT
>CAZBGF010000097.1:0-6812 GCA_964491255.1 uncultured Verrucomicrobiota bacterium | reverse complement strand
GATGAGTGGCGATGAGCCCTATATGTTGGCTTCGAATCTTCCAAATGTCACTATTTTAGTGGATAAGGATCGGGTCAAGAGTGGACGTTATGCTATTGATAAGCATCAATGCGACACCTTGATTCTGGATGATGGTTTTCAGTATCGCGCGTTAAAGCATTGGGTTGAAATTGTTTTAGTGGATTGCACTAATCCATTCAGTAATGGTTATGTATTGCCACGCGGTTTGCTCAGGGAGTCGATAAATAATATCAGGCGTGCGGATTTTATTTTTCTTACGAAATCAAGTGGAAAGGGCACGAGTTCCCTAAAAGCGCAACTGAAATCTTTAAATTCTCGAGCTGAAATTTCTGAATGTACGCATAGAACGAAATATATTCAGAATGTTTATACCAGTGAGCGCAAAAATTTAAGTTTTCTGAATGGCAAGGCTGTGGCAACGGTTTCTGGAATAGCCAGTCCTGACGGGTTTGAAAAAGAGGTCGGCATACAGGGTGCTACTAGTGTTTATAACAAACGATTTGCTGATCATCACCGGTATAATCAGCAGGAAATCATAAATATCATTAATGAATCGGAAAAGAACCATGCTGATCTTATCCTTACAACGGAAAAAGATGCTGTGCGTTTTCCCAAGATAGAACGGCTGGATGTGCCGATCTACTTTTTGCGTGTTGAGATAGAGTTGCTCAGCGGAGTTGAGGATTTCAATGCATGTATTTCACGGATTTGTTTTCGCTGATGGTTTGGTCACTTTTGCCTCGAACCGCATCAATGCGCCTGTTCCTGACGGGATGGATTCATCGTCTGAAGGAGCTCAGGCTGAGCATATTGATGAGGGTGCATCTGTGTTGATTGTCGGGGTTAGTTGGTTAGGTGACAGCATTATGACAATGCCGGCTATTCAGGCGTATCGCAGGTTAAATCCTGGAACTCGATTAATCATGCTGGCAAAGCCGGGATGCTGTGATTTGTGGTCCATGAATTCAGCTGTTGACGAGGTTTTGGAGTGTCCGGCAACGATTTCGGGGCTATTGCATGCAGCAGGGATTGTTCGGCGGCAAAAAGTCAGTATGGCGTTTGTATTGCCACATTCTTTCCGTTCTGCGGTAGTTCCTTTTCTGGCTCGTATTCCGCAACGGGTGGGATTTTCCGGCTATCAGCGGGACTGGATGCTGACGCGGGTTGTTTCTTCGCAATCGGTGCCTGGCCGAAAACATCAGTGCTATGAATACATGAATTTGATGGGTATATCGGATGGCATTCCAGAAATGCCGCGATTGACAGTTCCGAAAGAAGTTTTTGAGAATATGCGACGTCGACCTACCTGCTCTGATTTGATACGTCGTGTGCTGGGGGATGGTAGTGATGTGAAGCTGATTGGGCTTGTTCCAGGCGCTGCGTATGGCCCATCCAAGCGATGGCCGGCTGATTTTTTTTCTGAGACGGCCCGAATGTTGAAAAATGCTGTGAATTGTTGTATTCTTGTTTTTGGATCGCGGTTGGAGCGGGAGATATGCGATAAAGTTGTGCAGGCTATTGGATCGTCAGCCATTAATTTAGCGGGCCAAACGTCTGTTCCGGAATTGGCTGCCTTGTTTTCACAATGCGCATTGGTAATTGCGAATGACAGTGGAGGTATGCATTTAGCCGCTGCTGTTGGAACGCCGGTTGTGGCGATATTTGGCATTACTGATTCTGACAAGACCGGACCCTTGGGAAGCAACAATTGTGTTCTCCAGGACAGTTTGATTCGAAACAGGGATTTAGAGCGTGTGTCTGAATCAGCTGCCACCAGTTTGGATATGATACGGCCGGAGCGCGTATTCAAGGAAGCTTGCAAACTGCTGGCTATTGATTGAGTTATAACTTGACCTTATAAGAATTCGCTTTTTTTTGGGCGCGTATGGGAGCAGATTGCTGATAAGCGTATTTCGTATCTCGCTTCACGAATAACGTTTATATCTGAATGTATCCAGTCTTCGCAACCAGAGGCCTTGTTTCGGCGGAGTAGGTTTTGCGAAAATCTGCGTTTTATTAACTTTAACTGATTATGAGGATGAAATGGTGCGAGATAAAATTTCAGCATGTCTGACAGTAGGCAATGAAGAGAATAATATCAGAAGATGTCTCGAGAGTTTGTCCTGGGTTGATGAAATTATTGTAGTTGACAGTTTCAGCAAGGATAAAACATTTGAAATATGCAAACAGTACACTGATAGAGTATACCAGCACGAATGGCTGGGGTATGTGGGGCAGAAAGATTTGATTAAAAAAAAGGTTGATAATCCATGGATTTTATTTATTGACGGGGATGAGGAGGTGTCATCGGAATTAAAACAGGAAATTATTGAGGAATTTGAAAACGGGCGGAATAAAAATTATGCGGGTTATGAATTCCCCCGAAAAGTTTATTTTCTGGGATCATGGATTACAAAGGGGGATTGGTGGCCGGATGTTAAGATGCGGCTTTATTTGAAAGAACGCGGGGTTTGCACAGGTCGTGAGCCACATGATCATGTTGTTGTGGATGGCCCTGTAAAGCGTCTTTCCGGATGTTTATACCATTATACTTATGACAGCATATCGGATCAGGTTGTTACGTTGAACCGGTTTTCAACAATTTCCTCCAAGTGCATGTTTGATGAGGGTAGAAAAATTTCCGGTTTTTCTATCGTGTTCAGACCTATGTTTCGTTTCGTCAGGGGCTATTTTTTCAAGCGTGGCTGTGCTGACGGTGTTCTTGGGTTTTTGATTGCAGTTATGACGGCATTTGGAGTTTTTTTAAAGTATGTAAAGCTCTGGGAATTGAATCGTATTGAATTGCAGAAAAAAAACAACAACGGGAATCACTGTCAAGATATTCCTATGCAGTCAAAGACTTCTGCAAAATAGAGTTTACTGTCCCATACGGGGAGGAAAGCCCTCGCCTTTAGGCGAAGACTTTAGTATGCCGCCGAAGGCGGCGAAGGTAGGGCGAACCCACCGACTTCAGTCGGTGGTGGTTGAGTCGAAAAGGTATGGAATGCAAAATTCTAAGCCTGCCCGAGCGTCGGCCAGGGATAATGCCGATAGCGCGCCCCGAATGTTCGGGGCGCGACCATCCGCGTTATCCGCGGTTAAAATGCTTTTCGAACGGGGGTTCAAGGTTCACAGTTTATGTGTAGCGCAGAAGTGAGAAAGCCCAATTTCTAATTAAACATATTTTGAAATTTTGACAGCCTTCCCGTGGGCCCGCCCTGCGGCCAGGGAATGAACAGAATTTAGAAAGAATGCTCTGACGGCTCATTTGAGTTCATTTTGTCCATTTTGTTAATTCTGTCAGAAAATCTTAGTTTTTTCAGGATTTTGTCTTTCAGGGGCTTTTCGAGTAAGCTCTAATTAAACCCCATTCGAAAACACCTTTTTGCGAGGAAGCACTAAACAAGCAGAGTTTCTGGAAAGGAATTAGTGGTTGGATAAAAAGAAGGTTATACGTTCTGCTGGGGTTGTGGCCCTGTTTATTTTAATCAGTCGGGTGTTCGGATTGATTCGGGATATGACCTTTGCGGCATTCTTCGGCACAACTCTTGCTATGTCGGCTTTTGTCGTCGCGTTCACGATCCCGAATTTGTTCCGGGCGTTGTTCGGCGAGGGAGCGCTTTCATCCGCCTTTGTTCCTGTTTTTACTGAAACTCGTGAAAAGCATGGAGATGGTCTGGTTTGGCAATTTGCGATCCGCATGTTTTCGCTTTTAAGTGTTGTTTTAGCGGGTATCGTGGTAGTCGGAATCCTTCTGGCAACGTTATTTCTATTTTTTTTCCCGGACAGCATACGTGTGACTCTGATCCTGATGCTGTTGCGTGTTATGCTGCCATACATGTTCTTTATATGTCTGTCGGCTTTTTTTTCAGCCATGTTGAATTCCCTGCATTATTTCATACTGCCGGCGGTTACTCCTGTTGTTTTAAATCTTGTTTTAATCGCAACGCTTTTCCTGGTGTGTCCGCATCTGGATGAAGAGGGCGATGTTAGAATCATGGCTGTGGCATGGAGTGTGGTTTTAGCCGGTGTGCTTCAATGGCTCATGCCGTTGCCTCTTCTTCGTCGATGTGGTTTTCGCCTTGGTTTTTCCTTTGACTGGCATGATCCAAAGGTGAAGCGAGTCTGGCAATTGATGGGAACGGCAATCATCGGGGTTGGTGTGACGCGAATTAATGTGCTTTTCGACAGGTTTATTGCTGTATTCATTGGCCAGGGAAGCCCCTCTTATCTGTATTTTGCGGAGCGTCTGATCTATTTTCCGCTTGGTATTTTTGCTACGTCTCTCGGGACAGTCCTGCTCCCGGCGTTGTCAGGGTATGTAGCGCGATCACGCATAGATCGTGTTCGAGAAACACTGGAGCAGTCGATTCGACATATGACATTTGTGATGCTCCCGTCCGCTGTGGGGATGATGGTGCTTGCAAGACCTATTATCCAGCTGGTGTATGAACGGGGTGATTTTACATTTCTTTCGACCGAAATGACTATGCTGGCTCTGGTTTGTTATGCGCCGGGACTTGTGATGTTCGGTATGATTAAAGTTCTGATTCCAGTATTTTACGCTCATCAAGACATGAAAACCCCCATGAAAATTGGTGTGATCTGTACCGTATTGAATATCATTTTGAATGTGATTTTGATGTGGCCTTTAAAGCATGTTGGCATTGCGCTGGCTACAGTGTTGTCAGCAACTGTTGAAGTTATTTTGCTTTTGTATCTTGTGCAAAAGCGGATAGGGTCACCTGGGTGGACGCAGATTGCATTTGCGATTTTTCGGATGGTAATAGCGACGGGAATCATGGGGGTAACAACCTTTTTTGCGTATCACTGGCTGGTTCAATCAACAGATGGACTCCAGCTGATCAGAGTGTGGCGTCGGGCTATCGTGCTTTTCGGAAGTATCGGAATAAGTGTGTTGGTATATGGAGTGGCGTCTATTGTTTGCCGGTGTCCTGAGCTTGCTGAAATATGGAACGCGGTTAGAAGCAGGGGCCAGGGCGCGTAAGAGGTGCGGAAGTGTCGGAGTTGCAGAAACGACTGACAACGAACAACGGACAACTGACAATGAGTTAATGAAAATTCCTGAAAATCTGAAAAAGAAAATACGTGATATACCTGACAAACCGGGCTGTTATATTATGCGTGACAGGTATGGACAGATTGTTTATGTAGGCAAAGCTGTTTCCTTGAGGCGCAGGGTTCAATCGTATTTTCGGCGGGCCGCGCGTCGAAGTGCGAGCCCGAAATTACAGGGCCTGATTAAGAGCATTGGTGATGTCGAGGTGATTGTTTTGAAAAGCGAAGCCGATGCTGTGCTGATGGAGGGGAGATTAATCAAGGAATACCATCCTAAGTATAATACTTTTTTCAAGGATGATAAACGTTTTCTTCTTCTGCGGTTGGATTTAAAACAGCCGTTTCCGCGATTTCAACTTTGCCGCATTCACCGTAATGATCATAAGATATATTTTGGTCCTTATGCCTCATCCGGTGTGGCCCGTACTGCTCTGGAATTTATCGAAAAGTGTTTTGGATTGCGGAAATGCCGAGCGCGGGTTCCGGGTGTTCGTGAGCATAAACACTGTATTGATGATATTGTTCGATTTTGTTCAGCTCCTTGTATTGGGAACGTATCTGAGGAGGAGTACCGGAATCGGGTTGACATGGCCTGCGTTTTTTTAGGGGGTGGGGCTCCGGAAATTTTCAAAGATATGGAATCTGCCATGAGGGATGCGTCAGGAGCGATGAATTTTGAAAAAGCCGCAAATCTTCGGGATAATTTATATATGCTCCGGAAAGCGGTTAAGCGGAAGTCGCGTGTAACCAGGACACCGGCGATGAATCGCGAAGAATCTTCAGCTGGTATCCGGGGCTTGCGTGATGAGCTTGGCTTGATCGGGATTCCGCTTGTGATCGAAGCATATGATGTTTCGAATATATCGGGAACGCATGCTGTGGCCAGTATGGTGGTGGCTGAGGACGGTGTGCCAAAGCCTGTACGGTATCGGCGATTCAGAATTAAGACTGTTCGTGTTATGAATGATCCTATGATGATGGCGGAGGTGATTCGCAGAAGGTTTATTCGTCTTCAACAGGAAGAAGGTGTTTTACCGGATCTGGTGCTGGTGGATGGCGGCTTGACTCAATTGCGGGCGGCAAAATGTGAATTGGAAAAACTGGGGCTGTCCGGATTGCAGGTTGCTGGTCTTGCCAAACGGTTTGAAAATATTTACCTGGAAAAAGTCGGTGTCGTTCGAGTAATAACATTGCCGTCAGATTCAGCTTCTTTGAAAGTGCTCCAGCGTATTCGGGATGAAGCACACCGCTTTGCGTTAGAATATCATAAACGATTGCGTGAAAAAACAATCAGGGAATCCGTATTGGATGAAATTCCTGGTATTGGCCAGAAAAGAAAACAGCAGTTGCTTCAGCATTTTGGGTCGGTGACCAGGCTTGCAAAGGCGACGGAACACGACATAATGGGTATCCCTGGTGTCGGCCATGGAACCGCTTCTCTGATCAAAAGGATGATGAGGTAGAGGACGGAAGATGTGTGGGAGTAACGGAGTGTCGGCGTATGGGAGTGGAAGAGGATAGCAGAGGACGGATGACGGAGGACGGATGACGGAGGACGGATGGCAGAGGACGGATGACGGAGGACGGATGACGGATGACAGAGGACGGATGACAGAAGACAGATGACAGAAGACGGATGGCAGAAGACGGAAGACGGGGTCCCGTCCTGATATAGGTTGACACATAGCAATGGAGAAAAAGCTATGGAAAAG
>CAZBGF010000096.1:0-6821 GCA_964491255.1 uncultured Verrucomicrobiota bacterium | reverse complement strand
TTATCGCGTTCAGGGATGCTGCCGCCAACGTCGGCCAAGTCGAAAACCAAATCAACAATGCAAAAATACAGCGACGCCAACTGCAGCCCAGTCTCGAAATGCTGGAGCAACGCTTAAAGGAGTTAGACAAGACCGCCAAGGGCAAAGAGTCCTTCATTCATCGTCCTGGTGGTTTGATTGATGAACGCAAAGCTGTTCGTGATCAACTTAAAACCTTAAAGAAGGAAATCGCCGAAATTGAAACAATGCAAGCCAAGGCGGAGGCAGAGCTTCCGCAGGCAGAGGCGGCAGTGCAGGAGGCGAAAGCCGCTATCGGATATTGATGGCTGTTTCTCCAGACAACGCCAGCGCGAGGCCCAGGCTCTCCGGAGCTGCCCGACCCGTTCGCGCATCGGGTATTTTCAAACGGAGGTGAGAAATGAAAACGATGACACACGAAGACATAATCGAACAAAGACGTTTTTATCAGGACGAACTCGCGGAAGCCATGGAACAGGTAGCAAGAAAAATTCGCTTCGCTGCCCACAACGCACCAGAGGCAGCCATCCAGGCAGCAGTCCGAGCCCTGGCAATCTATGACGACGAGCAGCGCAGAAATATAAAATGGGCATGCCGGCATATTCACCACTGGACCCGCAAGATCAAGGAGCGACGAGCGATAAGGGCATGAACGCGACACCCCTGCTATCATTGCCAGCACTCCGCCACCTGGGCGATCTCGCCGCCCGCCTGCCTTGTGTCGTAGTGGACAGCAGGGAGCAGGACCCGCTTCCGATCCGGAGGCTTCCGGTCATCCGGACAGGGCTGTACTCGGGCGATTATATTGACATCGAAACCGAAAGTAATAGAATGATTTAATGATAAAACAAGCAAGCATCGCGATTCTGTTGATCTTCTCCGCTTGGACTACCTGGGCCGACTTTACGGGACGGAAGAAATACTGTCCGGATTCGCTTGTCAGGAATTGATTGCCCGGAAAAAAAACAGCCCTTTGGACAAAAGGCAAAGCAATTCACTTCGAAAATGGTCTTCGGGGAAACGGTCACAATTTTGGACAAAGGAAAAGACCGTTACGGCCGGACGCTGGGCGAAGTTATGCTGGAAGGACGGGCACAGCCTTAACCAGGAGCTGGTCAGGGCCGGCCTTGCATGGTGGTATAGACAATATGCGCCGAAGGATGCCAAACTGGAATGGTTGGAAAAAGTCGCAAGGGAAGCGAAGGTGGGGCTATGGGCTGACACCTATCCCATCCCGCCGTGGGAATGGCGAACGTCCGCGCGAAAGAAGATCGTAAACGAGAGTTCTAAGGGATTGATGATGAAAGAAATAGATAGGAAAAACAGGTTTATAATAGAAAGAATAAGAAACTAGTAAAGTAACCGCATCACAATGACAAAACGAAAGGAACACGCCATGACAAAAGGTATTGACCTATACACAAAAATCGTCCTGACGGTTATCGCCGTCTGTCTGATCTGCATCGTTACAAAGGATATGAATATTGTCCCAGATGCAAAAGCGCAATACTCTTCCACTGGCATTGAATCCACAGTTAATAGCATTGGGGATGCAATCGGGATTGGTCCTCCATATGGCTTTTGCTACCCTGATACGTTATATAAGGCCGTGGATAGCATTCGGAGTGACGTGAAAAGCATTCAGAGTACCGTGTTGATGATTGATTCCAGCGTGTTGATGATTCACAACACCGTGGATAAAGAGTTGGGCAGATATTCATATAAATTTGGGAGCATTAAGAGCACAGTGAAGAGCATCGAGAATAAAATAGAAAGCATTGAGAGCAAAATGGGCAGGTGACAGCATGACGGAAAACGCAAAATGAAAGGAACAAACCATGACAACCGAAGAACGGCTGGAAAAGCTGGAACGTGAATTAACCGCCGCACAACGCCGCAACCGCTGGATGATGTGGGGTGGAGCCATCTTAATCTTGGGTTGCCTGACCATAGCTGTAACGCCTAGAAATAACCGAATAATCCGCACCAAGCGATTCGTCCTTGAGGACAAGAACGGCAAGCCCCGCGCCGTGATGGGCGTGGGCGAGAATTGCGACCCATCCCTAATCATGTACGATAATAATAGCAAGCCCCGCGCACAGCTGAGCGTGAACAAGTATGGCGACCCCATGCTGATTATGTTAGATAATAATGGCAAGAACCGCGCACAGATTGGCGTGGACAAGTATGGCGACCCATTGTTAATCATGCACGATAATAATAGCAAGCCCCGCGCACAGATTAGCGTGGACAAGAACGGGCCGATGCTGGGCCTGTACGACGAGAATGGCAAGCCCCGCGCACAGATTAGCGTGGACAAGGACGTGCCGGGGCTGGGCCTGTACGACGAGAATGGCGAGACCCGCGCACAGATTGGCGTGTTCAAAGACGGGCCGAGGTTCATCCTATACGACGAGAAGGAACAAGCAATCTGGCAAGCGCCATAAAGACGCTTGCACTGGTCAATAATAAGGTCGGGGACGGGCACCACGGCCATGATCCACGAACAAGGCACCGTCCATAGCCACCCTGAATCCACGCTTGACCCGCCTCGGCAATCGTTGTATGATTGCGACGGATTAGATAAAAGGCTATTCGTTCGGCAAGAGAATATAAACGAGGAGGGAAAATCATGGCTGACTTCAAGTTCGACTGCCCACACTGCAAGCAATCGCTAGAAGCACCCGAGGACATGCTGGGCCAAACGATCGAGTGTCCATCCTGCAACGGCTCAATTCAGCTTACCGAGCCCGAGCCGCAGCCCAAGCCTCAACCGACACTAACCCCCAAGAAGAAGATTGTCACCGGTCGTTCAAAGATATCCGGCAACACCAAGCCATGCCCCTACTGCGGAGAGCACATTCTGCGCTCTGCGCAGAAGTGCAAACACTGCGGCGAGTTTCTCAAGGGACAACATGAAGTAAAAACCAACGTCAAACAGGGCGCACTCATTGGCGCCGTGGCCTGCTTCATCATCGGCGTCATACTGATGTTCATCAATCTGTGGTCGTTCATCATATACTCTCCCCTGTTCCTCGCCGGGTTTGTGTTGTGCATTGTCGCTATGTCGCAGAAGCGAGTAGCTGGTGGCCTCATCGTGTTGCTGCTCACACTCATTGTGCCCCCTATTCTGTTCTTTGGGCTTGGTGCTGTGCGCGGCAAGGAAGCGATTGACGAAGTTTCCAAGGCACTCGACGAGACCAGTGCAGAAATTGACAGATCTCTCGGCGTATCGACGCCGAGCGCATCACCTTCGACTCCACAAGAGCCCGTTGGGTGGCAACTCAGGACTGACACTTCGCCGATTGACGATTCCAAGAGCTACTTTCTCAGTCGTGATGCAGAGAAGCCAATCGGGTCTGGGTTCATGAGCAGCACCCCGACACTCATAATCAGGCACAAAGAGGGAGATTTCGAAGTATACATCGCCTTTGGCACATATCTCGGATCAGACAGCACGACCGTCACATGCAGAATGGGATCTTCTCCTGCTCAACAGAACGACTGGGGTCTTTCCACAGACGGGAAGGCCATCTTCTGTCCCACCGACGCTGCAACATTCGTGAAACAACTCCTAGCGAACGACAAGCTCGTCGTTCGCCTGACACCGTACGGAGAGAGTCCTGTCACCTCCACATTCGATCTGACCGGACTGTCGGAGGCCATCCAGCCAATGGGATCGTTTATAAGATAGGAGACGCTAACAATCGCGTCGACACGCTCGACGGGTTTTGTGATTGCTGGGCGATTGCCGTCAGCATGTTACTCCAGACGGGCACAACGCTGGATCAGCTCGTTGAGAAATTTGCCTACCAAGGTTTTGAACCGGCAGGCCGCACGGATTGCCCGGCGGTCAGACATGCGCGGTCAGTCCCGGACTACGTTGTCCGCTGGATGCTCTCCGAGTTTTCTAAGCCATGAATGACACCTTGCCACCGTTCCCATCCTTGAACCGTTCCTGCCGTGTAATCGCGTGTTCTACCGCCTATCACCCCCCGACCCATACCAAGACACCCCCGGAAGGCGATCAGACTTTTACGCGGTCAGAATAATGCTTGCAATCATCCGTTAAAAATGTTTTCATCCACGAGTGTTTTTCATCCGGGACATCGGCCTTACTGACGGCAAAAGAGATAATAAAAAATGGTGTTACGGATTATGTTACATTTCAGAAGATTTCAGAACTACATAATACGCGAAAAAGCCAATAAACAAGGGGTTTTTTAAGCCTTTTCTGCATTCGTAATGCGCAGGTCGTCGGTTCGACCCCGACCGTTGGCTTTGTTATAGATAAACTTGTATTGTTAATGGTATGTTTTGCGGCAGTCAGTATATAACATCATCGTCAGAATCAATCATATGAAAAAGAAAAAAAAACAAAGCAGTAGTAATTCATCAAAGGTTTTGAAAAAAACTTTAAAAAAACGAGTACCGAAAACACGTTCAAAACCCAATGTTTCCAAACAAAAAAAGAAATCAAAGTCCTCTGTGGCTTCAGGCTCCGTAGTGAAACGTTCTTCGAGTGACAAAACCGTAACGAAAAAAAAGCGTCATTCATTGGATAAAACGGATGTTGTGAATTCCAATATTCGAGTTAAGCTGAACAGCAAAGAACTCATGCTGAAAATGCAAGATTTGGTGAAATTATCGCGTGAGCAAGGGTATCTGACACATCATGACATCAACGAAAGTTTACCCACCGACTTAATTGATCCAGGGGAGATAGACGGATTTGTTCTTTTGCTCCGCGGGATGGATATCGAAATTATTGATCCAGATGATGTCGATCAATATAAGAAACAGGTTGAAAAACACGAACGCGCTGAGCAGGCAAAAACATTCAATGTCATGGACGATCCTATCCGAATGTACCTGCATCAGATGGGGCAAGTTCCGCTGTTGACGAGAGAGCAGGAGGTTGAGATTTGCAAGAGAATCGAAGAGGCGGAGATCAATGCGCGGGCATTGTTGAAGCAGTTCGGCTTTTCTGTGGAGTTGTATCTTGATTTGGCACAGCGTCTGGAAGATGGCGCAGAACGTTTTGATCGTATCATCGTTGATAAATACGTTGACAGCCGCGATAAATATCTCAAAAGATTGCCGGGCTTAAGAAAAAAAACACTCGTCACACATAAACGATTAAGCCAATTGTTCGCAAAAACGAACAAAACCAAGATTGATCAGAAAAGTTTTTTACGAACCCGAAAGTCTTTTGATAAAACTCTGAAGACCTATTCCCGTCATCTGGACAGTCTTTGTTTTAAACAGAAAGTCATAGAGGATTTTATGCCTTTGGCTGAACGGTATTATCAGCAATACACCGAATGTGCTGATCAGATCAAGCGTTTGGAGAGGTCAAGGTCAGCGAAAACGTCGGAGAAGATTGCCAAGTTTCGCGCGGAAAAAAGACATATACGAAAGCTGGAAAACATTAATTTCATGAAAGGCGATGAGTTTGAGAATAAGTATTTGGAATTAAAAAATTGGCTTAAAAAGGGACAAAAGGCTCGGACGGAAATGGCCGAAGCCAACCTGCGGCTTGTCATCAGTATTGTTAAAAAGTATATGAACCGCGGATTGATGTTTCTCGATCTGATTCAAGAAGGAAACACGGGGTTGATGAGAGCAGTTGAAAAATTCGAATATAAACGCGGTTATAAATTCAGTACATATGCCACATGGTGGATTCGTCAGGCTGCAACGCGTGCAATTGCAGATCAGGCCAGAACAATTCGTATTCCAGTGCATATGATTGAAACCATCAATAAGTTGGTCCGGGTTCAGAAACAACTGTTGCAGGATTTTGGCCGTGAGCCAAGTGCTGAAGAAGTCGCAAGCGAAGTGGATTTGCCTGTCGAACGGGTTCGTGAAGTATTTAAAATGTCGCAACAGCCGATATCCCTGCAAGCGACAGTGGGCGACAGCGAAGATGCGTATTTTGGTGATTTTATCGAGGATAAATCAGCTGAAAATCCGTCTGAAATGACAGCTTACAGCTTGCTGCGGGAGCGTCTTCAGGAAGTCATCAAGACTTTATCAGAACGCGAGCAAAAAGTGTTGAAGTTCCGTTTTGGCATTGACGATGGATGTCCCCGAACACTGGAAGAAGTCGGGGTGATGTTTAGTGTTACACGGGAGCGGATTCGTCAGATTGAGGCCAAGGCTTTACGAAAATTGCGACACCCAACCCGATTGCAAAAACTCGACGGCTTTTTAGAGGTTAAAGATTAAGAATTGACAATATGAATTTTGCAGATGGGCATAGGGACAGGAACCAAATGAATGTTTTGTTTTTGTCATTACCGAAACGGATCGGGTGCACCATTTCTTGTTTCCTGCGTTTTCCAACCGGTCTCATCCATTCCATGACGCGATTCTCAAATTCCACAAGCGCATTGATTCTGTAATAGGTGAATTCACCGATCGTTTATCCGACCGTGACACGCTGATTGTCATGAGTGATCATGGTTTTTGTGACATTCGTCAGGAAGTGTATGTTAATACATGGCTTCGTGAGAATGATTGGCTGAAACTGGCCCGTGTGCCTGCGGAAAATTACGATGATATAGCACAGAATACGTTGGCCTTCGCATTAGATCCGTGTAGAATTTATTTAAATAGACCCTGTTCGAAAAGGGTTGACGAGTAAAAAAGGAACCCTGAAAGGGTTCAACTTCATAGTCAGGGGTGAAACCCTTGGAGAAAACGGCAAAAAAGGTTGCCAATAGAAACTCTTTCCACTATCGTCTCTTGTGTCGCACGTGTTGCCATAAACAAACTCCTTTCTTTTTAAGATGTTTATA
>CAZBGF010000095.1:0-6836 GCA_964491255.1 uncultured Verrucomicrobiota bacterium | reverse complement strand
ATTTTAAGTTACACTTCTCGTTTTGATTTAGTGAGCAGGAATGTACTTTACTGAACAGTTACGATCATGGTATGGTGTTCACTGATATTCAATATGGTGAGCTGGATATTAGAAAGAGAAAGATTTGATGAAAAAGAACAACATTATTAATAATGAATTTCTTGTAAAACCGGGATATGTTCCGCCTTTGGACAAGAACTTCTGTCCTCCGGTGCTGGCAAACCGCAGGTTCCGTTCTGAGGTTAAGGCAAAAGGGATTCCGCTTGCAATCGCGATTGAAGGAGCCGACGGTGTCGTTTCCACATATCATATGACCGTGTTTCCCGACAGCGATAAACGGTCTTCGGCAAATTTCAAGATTGTGGAACGGATCGTGAAATTTCTGCTATGGCAGAGAGGGGGCTGTCGTATTGTAATCGGCGGTTCTGAATCAGTAGGCAACCATATAAAAGCTGTCTATTCCAAAACGGGAGATCGTGCCTTTGATATTGACCTGATGTCAGGCGTGTATGAAAAACCGTTTATTGTTGAAGTCGTCACAATCAACCAGATTCCCAGCGACAGAAGCAGCGCTAAACCTCTGGGGCGCCATCTGGACGGATGCCGCATCGGCTTTGATCTCGGGGCAAGTGACAGGAAAGTTGCCGCTATAGTGGACGGGAAATCAGTGTTCAGCGAAGAAGTAGTCTGGAATCCCAAAGAGCAATCAAACCCTCAATATCATTACGATGAAATAATGGCCGGTTTAAAGAAAGCGGCATCCCATATGCCGCGGGTAGATGCCATTGGCGGTTCTGCTGCAGGTATTTATGTGAATAACAATGTACGTCTGGCTTCCCTTTTCAGAGGAATTCCCGAAGATCTTTTCAAAACAAGAATTCACGGCTTGTTTTTCGAGATGAAAAATGAATGGAATGGAATTCCGTTTGAGGTGATCAATGATGGGGAAGTAACCGCATTGGCAGGCTCTATGTCGCTGAACGTAAACCGCGTACTGGGCATTGCAATGGGTTCCAGTCTGGCCGCTGGGTATATTGATAAGAAAGGGAATGTTACCGGATGGCTCGATGAATTGGCCTTTACTCCCGTGGATTATCATCCGGATGCACCCGCGGATGAATGGTCGGGAGACCAGGGAATCGGAGCCCAGTATTTTTCACAGGTCGCGGTCAACCGATTAGCTGTGAAAGCAGGTATTAAACCGGATGAGAATAAAACGCTTCCGGAACGCCTGAAAGATATTCAAGATTTAATGAACAGGGGAGATGAACGGGCGCAAGCAGTGTATGAAACAATAGGGATTTATTTCGGTTATACCGTGGCTCATTACGCTGATTTTTATGATGTCGGGCATATCCTCGTGCTTGGACGCGTAACTTCAGGTAAAGGCGGTGATATCATCATTGCCAAGGCAGAAGAAGTGCTCAAAAATGAATTCCCTGGCTTGGCTGATACTATTAAACTGGTTGTTCCGGACGAAGCCAGTCGCCGGGTCGGCCAAGCCATTGCCGCAGCCAGTCTGCCAGGAATAGGATAATTCGCTGTTAATTAGATGTTATCCGAAAAGCCCCTGAGAGACAAAATCCTGAAAAAACTAAGAGTTTCTGACAGAATTAACAAAATGGACAAAATAATACTTAAAAACGCAAAGAAAATTCTGCTTGTCCCGCACTCGCTGGATTTCTTTCTGCTTTGTGCCTATGTGCCTTTGTCACTTTGCGCCTGAGTAAACATCTCTTTTGTTTTTTTGTATTCTTAAGTTACAACACCTTTTCGGATAGGCTCTGAGTTACCAAGTAAGCCATATTATTTAATACACTGTTTCACGCTTTCAGCAAGCAACTTGGACAGTTCAAGGACCATGGCTTCCTCGGGACTTTCAACTAATACCCTGCAAATGGGTTCAGTCCCAGAATAGCGGATCAACACACGTCCACGCCCCTTTAATCTGGCCTTTGCTTTCCGGATGGCCGCTTGCAATGGCTTGAGCGACTCCAGCGGCGGTTTTCCGGTTACGTTCACATTAGTCATTTTCTGCGGCATCATGCGTATGGCGCTGGCCAATTCAGACAGTTTTTTTCCGGAATCCTGAAGAATAGCCAGAAGCTGAAGCGCCGAAATAATACTATCTCCTGTGGTATGATGATTAAGGAATATGATATGCCCCGAATCCTCGCCGCCCAGGACAGATCCTCTTTCGTGCATCATTTTCAGCACATACCTGTCACCCACATCAGCTTCTTCGATTTGAATACCCTCGTTCATCATAGCTTCGCGAAATCCAAAGTTGCTCATGGCTGTCGTGATAACCAGATTATTCTTCAGCAGGCCTTGCGCTTTCATGGCTTTTGCGCAGAACGCAATAATGTAATCCCCTGTCAGGTCGTTCCCTTTTTCATCAACTGCGATTAACCGGTCGCCATCGCCATCAAAGGCCAGCCCGACATCAGCGCCCAATTCCACGACCTTGGACATCAGGTCCTGTGGATACAAAGCGCCGCAATGATCATTGATATTCATTCCGTCGGGCTCATCATGTATGGTCACCACATCGGCGCCAAGCTCCGAAAGAATGATTGGGGCTACCCTGTAGGTTGCACCGTTAGCGCAGTCCAACACGATCTTAAGACCTGCAAGTGTAAGATTATCAGGAAATGTGTTTTTGCAGAATACAATATAACGACCAATAGCATCATCAATTCGAAACGCCTTGCCAATCTCAGCCGCTGTAGGCCGAATATGCTTAATTTTTTCATTAACGATTAGTTCTTCTATTTCGTTTTCAACCTCATCTGGAATCTTGAATCCATCGCGGGAAAAAATTTTAATGCCATTATCCTGATAAAGATTGTGGGACGCGGAAATGACGATACCGGCATCGGCGCGCATATTGTGGGTGATGAAAGCAATACCGGGAGTTGGCATTGGGCCGACCAGTAGAACATCAACACCCAGTGAACAAATCCCGGACGTGAGAGCTGTTTCCAGCATATAACCGCTGACCCTGGTGTCTTTGCCAATGACAATTCGATGCCGGTTAAGATGTCGTTTGCAGACATAAGCTGTGGCTCGGCCAATCGCCATAGCCATTTCAGAAGTTATGGGGTGCACATTAGCTATTCCCCGCACTCCATCAGTTCCGAATAATCGTGCCATGTGTGTAATCCTCCTATGTATTACAGATAACGACGAACAACATCTTTCATAGCCTTTTCCTGCTGTTCCATGCTTTTCATCATACTGAACTGGACTCTGGCCCTGTCGAGATTATGGTCCGGTCGATGGGTTTTGAAATATACGTCGCCTATCAGATAATCCGTCAGAAACCGGATGCCAATATTAAAGGTAATCACATTAGCGGCAAGCGGAAGAAGTTCGATTTCAATCGGTGACAGAAACGACCGTGCGTTTTCCAGATACCCCTGAACAAGAGCTTCAAACATGGAAATATCCATACCTACCTTGGAAAGGTCTTGCTCATCTTCATCCGCTTTCTGGGCTATGGTCCGCACCATATCGCCAAAGTCATACAGTACGCATCCTGACATAACCGTATCCAGATCGATAATGCAGACTGCCCGACCTGTCTTGTTCTCGATCATTACATTATTAAACTTGGCATCATTGTGGGCAATGCGTTCGGTAAGAGTCCCGTCTTCGATTAGATCAGTCAGAGTTGTTGTCAGCGATTGATGAGCCATACAGAAATCAATGGCATTACTTGCTGATACGCACCGGTTCTGCGAATTCGCATTGACCGCCTGTTCCAGAGAGTGAAACCGACTGGGAGTATGATGAAAAAAAGGAATAGTTTCATGCAAACGGTCTCCCGGCAGGTCCGAGAGTATCGACTGGAACCGGCCAAACGCTTTAGCCGCTTCATGAGCCTGATGGATATCAGTGCAGACATTAAACGTTGTGGCCAGGGTAATAAAAATGTAAGTTCTCCAGAAATTCCCGGTCGCATCCTGATAATATGGATTCCCGTCCCTGGTGGGAATGACTGTCAAAGCCGACCTGGTCGGATCACCGCCGGGTATGGCGGCTGATTTTTTCTGGAGATGACTTGTCACCCGAAGAATGTTGTCCATTAATTGCGGGCAATTATGAAACACATGATGGTTGATCCGCTGTTGAATATAATCCTTCGTCTTCCCGTCAATCATCCATGTACTGCGATACGTATCATTGATATGGCCGCATCCATAAGGTTCGGCATCCAGAAACTGGCCGTCGATGCAGAATTTTTCTCCAACCGATTTCAGATATGATTTATCGTGATACATATGAACGGATCATATAGAACAAAACCATCTTTTGTCAAGGTTCGGTAAACAGATTAATATTTTACAAATTTTCTAATTGACATAAATTCGATTCTGTATCATATTATAGAGTATATCTATATTGGAACTGTTAGCCTTAAAAACAGCAGAGATAAAATAAAGCTACTGATAACCATAGCTTAAACACGGATAAAGCGTGAATTTATTAAAATCCGTATTTCACCCGCGCTACGCCGGCCGTCGTCGCGCCGTAGCGGCGCTTTGCCGTGCCGCGCAGGCGGAAGCTGGTTAAGGCGAGGCGAGTCCGTGTAAATCCGTGGCTTAAAAAACAATCAGGCTAACAAATTATTTCATCTGCCCCGAAAGTTCGGGGTCGAATGGCGTTTATATCAAGTGGAATAAACGGAATAAATATATGTTCGGTAATATTTTTGATTTTTTCTCAAATGATATTGGTATTGATCTGGGCACAGCCAACAGCGCGGTATATGTAAGAGATCGCGGCATTGTGCTCAGAGAACCCTCTGTGGTGGCTATTCAGACTGGGACGAAACGGGTGCTGGCTGTGGGTGAAGAAGCGAAGCGTATGCTGGGGCGCACGCCTGGTAATATCACAGCCATCAGACCAATGAAAGACGGTGTTATCGCTGATTTTGAGATCACCGAAGCCATGTTGAGATATTTTATCCGCAAGGTGCAAAACCGTCATATGATGGTTCGGCCCAGGATTATCATTTCAGTTCCCAGCGGAATAACAGAAGTTGAAAAGCGGGCAGTAAAGGATTCCGCAACACACGCGGGAGCTCGTGAGGTATATTTAATTGAAGAGCCGATGGCGGCGGCAATAGGAGTCGGGCTTCCAGTTCAGGAGCCTGCCGGAAACATGATTGTTGATATCGGGGGAGGAACCACCGAGGTTGCCTTGATTTCCCTCGCCGGAATTGTGTTCAGCCGCAGCGTGAGAGTCGGTGGCGATGAACTGGATGAGGCGCTTATCCAGTATATGAAGAGAGTGTATAATTTAATGATTGGCGAAAGGACAGCTGAACATATCAAAATCAGTATTGGATCGGCTTATCCCATGCCGGACGAAACAAATATCGAAGTGAAAGGCAGGGATCTGGTTGCCGGTCTACCAAAGACCTTGACGCTCACATCGGAAGAAATCCGGGAATCAATGCAGGATCCTGTGGCAACTATTGTCGACGCTATAAGGTTTACGTTGGAACGTTGTCCACCGGAATTGTCAGCGGATCTGGTTGATTGCGGCATTGTTATGGCCGGTGGCGGCGCGTTGTTGAGGGGAATTGACAAGCTGATTGCCGAACAAACCGGTTTGCCGGTCCATATTGCTGACGATCCATTAAGTGCTGTTGTCGAAGGAACCGGAATGGTTCTGCGCGAATTGAAGTTTCTGCGCAAAGTGGCCAGCTCTGATCGTTATTAACTGATATGTTCGGCATCAATTTTCCTGACGTCTGACTTTTTCGCTTTTCATTTAAACACTTTGCTTCCCTGTCATTGCTTCCCTGCCATTGCTTCCCTGCCATTGCGACTCTTCAACACGTTCGCGGATGTGATGAATTGCAATACTAGGAATAGGCGTGAAGCATAAGTTAATTATTTTGATTTTCTGCGGTGTTCTTATTGCCGTATTGGTGAATTTACCTGTTTCGGCAACACGTCGGATAAATACTCTGCTGAGAGATGCGGTCACCTCCATAACCTTATTCTTTACTGATATTACTTCTCTCGTGCATACGCAATTGCAGGATCCAATTGATGTCATGGATGAATATGCTCGAATGACTGTCGCAATAGAACAGCTTCGCTATAAATTGCGTCAGCGCAAGAGCTTGGAGCAGGAAAACCGGGAATTACGCGAGCTGCTGGGACTTGCCGCTCGTTCTAAGTACCGACTCATAGCAAGTCGCATCATCACGCGGGATATCAATGGATGGTGGCAATTGGCCCGATTGAATAAGGGGTCGAAACACGGAATTACGCCCGATATGGCAGTGACAGCATCAAATGGTCTGGTTGGCAGAATCACAGAAGTGTCTAACGAGACCAGTGATGTCCTGTTCCTCATAGATCCTTCATATAAAATTTCTGCTCGATTATCCCGTCTGAATACCTTTGGCATTATTCGGGGACAAGGGGTATCTCCGCTGGGCGATGCCCATTGCCAGATGCATTTTATTACAAAGGAGGTCGATGTTATGCCAGGTGATGAGGTTGTGACTTCCGGCCTTGGCAGTATCTATCATCCGGGTATTATTATCGGCTATGTCAAGCACGCGTATATGGACCAATCCGGACTATACCAGTGTGCTGATATTACCCCGGCAGTGGACTTCAGGTCTTTAAATATTGTATTTATAGTGGTCAGAGAGTCTGCTCGGGAGTCAGCGTTAAGAAAGTTATAAGTCTGAATTTAGCTCATTTTAGTCACTTTATGCCTGAATAGTAATGAAGAAAGGTGACTACTCAGACGTCCCGATGGGACTGGAAATTACTGTTTTCTTTAGCCGACGCTGAAGCGTCGGC
>CAZBGF010000094.1:0-6904 GCA_964491255.1 uncultured Verrucomicrobiota bacterium | reverse complement strand
CCACAGATTACACAGATAATGTGGAAAAATGCACTCATAACATATTAGATTTTTTTCACTTTGTGCCTATGTGCCTTTGTACCTACCTAAGTAGTTACCGTGAATGTCCCCTACTCTTTTTTGGTTGACTACGCTTCAGCGCAGACGGTTCTTTTTTTTGAATGGAGCCGCGCAGTTCAAAAATCTGGTCGCGAAGAACCGCCGCGCGCTCGAATTCAAGAGAGTCGGCTGCTTCAAGCATTTCCTTTTCCAATTCTCCAATGAGTTCAAGAACGTCGTAGGGTTCTCCTGTTTCACGCAGAACGGATTGTTCTGTTTCCCGGCTTTCCGCCTGGATCATGAATGCGTTATGAATGCATTTCTGAATGCTCCTGGGTGTAATACCGTAACGTTTATTATACGCCATCTGCTTGCCGCGGCGTTCTTCCATAACAGCCAAAGCACGGCGCATGGAATTTGTATATTCATCGGCGTACAAAATCACTTCACCTGCTACATGGCGAGACGCGCGTCCTGCTGTCTGAATCAGTGATGTCTCGGATCGAAGAAATCCTTCCTTATCAGCATCCAGGATGGCCACCAATGATACCTCGGGCAGGTCCAGACCCTCACGCAGAAGATTGATTCCTACCAGGCAATCGAAATCGCCTTTTCTCAACCCGCGCAGGACATCCACCCGGTCGAGAGCGGCAATATCCGAATGTAAATAAGTTACGCGCAATCCGGAATCCCTTAGGTACTCGCTCAGATCCTCCGCGGTTTTTTTTGTTAAAGTCGTAACCAGCACCCGTTCCCTGCGTTCGGCTCTTACTCGTATTGCCTCCATGAGATGGTCAACCTGGCCTTTCAAGGGCATGACAATGACCTTCGGGTCAAGAAGGCCTGTGGGCCTGATAACCTGTTGAACCGGTGTTGGCGATACTTCGTATTCATACGGACTGGGCGTGGCTGAGGTAAAAACAATTTGTCCAAGAGCCGACATACACTCGTCAAAACTCAGCGGCCGGTTGTCTTTAGCTGAAGGCAGACGAAAACCATAATCAATGAGCACCTGTTTCCGTGACTGGTCGCCATTATACATTCCATGAAGCTGAGGGATGGTTACGTGTGATTCGTCAATAATCGTGAAAAATTCGGTTCGGAAATAATCAAGCAGTGTAGCTGGCGGTTCACCAGCCTGCCGTCCGCTCAAATGGCGCGAATAATTTTCGATACCAGAGCAATACCCAACTTCCCGAAGCATTTCAACGTCATATAGCGTCCGCATTTTAATACGCTGGGCTTCCAGTAATTTATTCTGAGATTCGAACCATTTAATACGTTCATCCAGTTCTTCAAGAATTCGCGGCAGGCATGATTCAATTCTGTCGGCAGGCATAACAAAATGTTTAGCTGGTGAAATAGTGACAGCCTCAAGTTTTTCTTCGACCCGTCCGGTCAGAGCATTAATTCGCTCAACAGCCTCGACATCATCACCGAAGAAATGGATGCGAACGGCCTGCAAAGAATAAGAGGGAAAGACATCAATGATATCGCCACGCACGCGAAATGTTCCGGGCTGCGGTTCAATATCATTACGCGTATACTGGATATCCACTAACTTGTGAAGCAGTTCATCCCGATCCCATGTACTGCCTGATGTTATTGTGACGAGCATCTCCCTGTAATCATCGGGTGAACCAAGTCCATAAATACATGAAACGGAAGCCACAATAATAACATCATCCCTGTTCATCAGGGAATTAGTGGTTGAAAGGCGAAGCCGCTCAATTTCTTTATTAATCGACGCATCTTTTTCAATAAAGGTATCTGTTTGAGGAATATACGCTTCCGGCTGATAATAGTCGTAATAGCTGATAAAATATTCCACTGCATTTGACGGAAAATAACTTTTAAGTTCGGTATAAAGCTGTGCCGCAAGTGTTTTGTTATGTGATATAATAAGTGCAGGTTTCCTCCACTGCTCGATCACATTAGCCATAGTAAAGGTTTTTCCAGAGCCTGTAACGCCCTCTAATGTTTGAAAGCGGCAGTTCTTCTCAAGACCCTTGAAAAGCGATTGTATAGCTTCAGGCTGATCTCCCGCCGGCTTATATGGTGATTCAAGAGAGAAAAGCGAGTGTTCCTTATTTCGAGCTGTTTTCATAATATATTGATGTAATTAGACCCTATTCGAAAAGCCCCTGAAAGACAAAATCCTGAAAAAACTAAGAATTTTTAAACAGCCTGCCCGCCTGCCCGAGCCGGAGCTCAGGCCGGCCAGGGTGGGACCGCCCTGCGGCCAGGGAAGATCGCCACGTCGGCGACAGAGTCGCCAAGTGGCCACTTGCCACGGAGTGGCGACGCGGCAAAGATCGCGAAGGAAAATATATACAATTTTAATCAAATCTAATCATTCTTCTTAAAACTTAGTGCCTTAGTGACAGATGAACAGATTAAGTTAGCAAGGAATAATTCAGTATATTCAGTATATAATATCATTGCAAAAAAAGCAGGTTTTTCTATGTTTAATTAGAGCTTATACGAAAAGGATATTTTCAACTTATAGTTATATTTTAACAGTTGAGCACAAAATTCTTGATCTTTATCCGTGTAATCGGTGTAATCCGTGGTTAAATACCTTTTTGAATAGGCTTTAATTAGGCCCACCCGATAAGAATCGGGGGGCAACTTTAAGGAGATCACGACAGGCAAACAGACAGGCCTGCCCGAGCGTCGGCCAGGGAATGCCTGTTCTCCTTTGCCTGCGCTACATCTTTGAAATTCCTAAGCATTAAAAATGCAGCTGCGCTTGTACCAAGCGCAGGGTTTGAGCTCAATAACAAAGGAACAAAAAATCATGAAAGATAAACGAAAAGAACGATTCATTATCGCAGGTTTGGGAAATCGCGGCAGGGATTCGTTTGCAAAAGCACTGCTCGCATTTCCACAACACGGTTATCCTGAATTCAAGGAGCGTGCGGAGATTGTCGCATTTGTGGATACAAACAAGGAACGAGCGAAGGTTGCAAACGAAGTGCTGGGAACGGACATCCCTGTCTACGCGACAATAGAGCAGGCCGTTGCCGATCATCCTGCGGATTGGTGCATCATCACGACTCCTGATTACACGCATGCTGATGTCGGCGTTGCGGCATTGGACAAAGGTTTGAATCTCGTGTTGGATAAGCCGATGGCCACAAGCGTATGGGAGTGTAATCGCATTATCGAAGCAGGAAAGCGCAACGATAAACATGTCATCGTTGGCCATAACCTGCGTTACGATGAACATATGATCACGATGGCCAAATTAATTTGGTCCGGTGTGATCGGCGACATCCAGCAGGTTGAGTCAGCCGAAATACTTAATTTCGATCACGGTGGATCTTATTTCCACCGATGGCACTCGGAATTTGATAAATCCGCCGGTTTGATGACTCACAAATGCTGTCATCAACTCGACATCATAAACTGGGTGCTTAATGATGAACCAATCGGTGTAGCTGCGTTAGGCGCCCGTACTTTCTACGTACCGCGTCCGGAACTGAATCATGGGACCAGATGCAGTGAATGTCCGATCACCGCTGAATGCCCGCATTTTTGCGATATCGATGCGCACGACCAGCGCTATCGAAAAATGTATGTCAACGTCGAAAATGTGGATGGGTACATCCGGGACAGTTGCGTATTCTCCGACCGTAATACGATCAATGATCGCGAAGTGCTGAACATACTCTATGCCAGGGGAACCACTTGTTCGTTCAGCCTCATTACCTACGCACCCCGGGAATATAACTACTATTACTTTACAGGGACTAAGGGTCGGATTGAGTATCGAGTGACGTTTGACCCGCAAGATCAGGATTCAGCAGATACCAAGGGGATGGCCGAAACAGGGATGGCCTTACAGTCAGGGAAGCGCCAAATTCAGATTTTTCATGCCAACGGCTCTGTTGAAGATGTGCCTGTGAAAAAACTGCACGAGGGCTATGGGCATGGCGGCGCAGATGTGAAACTGATAGGCAGTCTCCTCAATGTCAAGGTGGACGGTATAGATCCGGCACAGCTCGCTACTCCCGAACAGGCGCGTAACGCAGTGGCAATTGCTGACATGTCAGCGCGATCCATTGCGGCTGGCGGTCGATTTGTCGGTATTGATGAGACCGGCCGCGATTTTCCACCGGCCCCGCCAAAGTCAGGGTAGCCGGCCCTGAAAAACCCTGATTTTAACCACCCGTCCCGAAACGTGCGTGGCATGTCAAAGCCTTTTGACCGCGGATAACACGGATAAGAATGAGTGTAGTGAGCTAAAATGCCTAATTAGATGTTATACGAAAAGGGTCTGGACCTCAAAACATACAGAAAACAAAAGAGATTAAACAGAAGATCGCACCTGTCACGCCGAAGTTTGGCGAAGGAGGAAAGATCGCGAAGAGAAATCTAAGACAAAGATTTGAAATTTTGACAGAATAAACAGAATTTTCTTTGATTTTTTTCCATATTATTTTGTCCATTTTGTTAATTTTGTCAGAAACTCTTAGTTCTTTCAGGATTTTGTCTTTCAAGACCTTTTCGTATAAGCTCTATATAGTCTCATCAACTAAATAAAAAAAGGCAGGATGACTGTTTATCGCGTTCCACGCACCATTGGAACAAAACGGACAGGCAAGTCATTCTCTTGCTTAACCTGACCGGATACTTTGCGTAAAAGCACAAGACGCTGAGACCACGCTCCAACCGGAATAATCATGCGTCCGCCTTCTTTTAACTGATCAACGAGAGCCTGGGGCACTTTTTCAGGGGCGCAGGTTACGATAATAGCGTCAAACGGGCTGTGCTCCGGCCAACCCTTATATCCATCCCCGATCAGTGTATGAACACGGCCATATCCCTCCGCGTCAAGAGCCTTCCGGGCGTGTATGGCCAATTCAGGAACAATCTCGATACTATAGACATCAGCGCCGCATTCTGCCAGAACCGCAGCCTGATAGCCAGATCCTGTGCCGATTTCCAATACTTTATCTTTCGGCTTGAGATCCAGTTTCTCCGTCATATATGCAACAATATAGGGCTGTGAAATGGTCTGACCATAACCAATAGAGCATGGATGATCTCCATAAGCCGAGCCATGACTGCGGAGAGATTCCGGTATGAATTTGTGGCGACGCACCTTGCCCATGGCCGCCAGGACACTTTTATCCTTGACCCGATAGGCATGCAGCTGCTGTACCATAGCCTGGCATTCAGTGCTCCACTCAGAATCATCAGAAGATTCGGCACCATTGCCAGTGGTCCCGAATAAACCGGATAATGGTATGATCATAATGCAGGCAACCAGATTTTTATCTAATAGGCACATATGAATGAGTAACTACTCAGGCATAGAGGCATAAAAATACTAAGGAGAAACTTTAACCACAGATTACACAGATAATGTGGAAAAATGCACTCATAACATATTAGATTTTTTCTATTCCTCGCACTAAGCCACAAAGAGATTTAGTTTTTATTTATTTTCCTTTGTGCCTACCTGAGTTACATGAATGGGTTAAATTAAATTCCATCAATAATGATGATCATACAACATAACAAATAATAAGTCAATATACCACGCCAACTTGTACATGAGTTACTCCTGAAAATCAGTATCACATATAAATAGACCCTGTTCGAAAAGGGTTGACGAGTAAAAAAAGGAACCCTGAAAGGGTTCAACCCCTTCAGGGTAGAAAATTTTTTTTACTATTAACATTCCACCCCGAACGTTCGGGGTGGCTATCATACTTTGTCCCCGTTGCCTGCCCGAGCTGACGATCGGGTCGGCCAGGGGGGACAGGGAAAAATAACCGCAAAATACCTTTTCGTATAAGCTCTAAATAGAGTCTGTTCGAAAAGGATATTTTCAACTACGCCTGCCACTTAGCGTAGCTGACGTAGCCGTAGCTCGACTTGCGTGCCGCCGTAGCCTTGGCGAAGGTTGGTCCCGGCGTAGCTCGCAGAGCGAAGACAGAAGGGCGAAGGCTGGGTAATTATATTTTAACAGTTGAGCACAAAATTCTTGATTTTTATCCGTGTTATCCGCGTAATCCGCGGTTAAAAATGCTTTTCGTATGGGTCCAACTACAAAATTATGTTCAGTAAGCCTCCGACAATTAAACTGCTGACAATCATAATCGATACACTCTTGAGTGTATCGATCAGGCCTAATTCCTTGAATAAAACAACAAATGTGGCAATACAGGGGAAGAACATGGCAAGCACTGTGGATGCAACGACAAGCTGTTTGATTGTCAAACCAAATGTCCCGAGCATACCGACTGCAACATCCTTACGAAGGAATCCTATTGCTATTGCTACGACAGTTTCTTTAGGCAATCCGAACACCTTGGTGATAACAGGCGCGGCAAAGTCGGCAACAATGTCGAATACCTTCAGAAAATAAAGTATATTCACTACCAGCACTCCTAACAGAACAAGGGGAAGAGCCTCCTTCAGGAATCCCACCATCCTCATCCAGAGTTTCTTTGTCACTGCCGGGAAAGACGGTAGGCGATAAGGCGGCACTTCCATTATCAACTCAGGGCTTTCTCCTTTAAGAACCACGTTAAGAATTTGGCCCAGAACCACCCATACGACAAACAAGCTGAGATATACTATTCCCACATACCAGCCGCCATAATCTCCGAGCAAACCCCATATCATGGCCTGAAGAGCGGCGCAGGGCACACCAATGCAGATAATCGTTGCCGCTATGAGTTTTTCTCTTCGCCCCTCCAGAACGCGCGTGGCCATGATTGCGGGAACATTACAGCCCAGCCCCAAAAGCGTGGGAATGATAGCCCAGCCGTGGAGCCCCATGTGGTGCATGACCTTGTCCATAAGAACGGCAACCCGCGGCAAATAACCGAAATCTTCCAGGAAGCCC
>CAZBGF010000093.1:5640-6983 GCA_964491255.1 uncultured Verrucomicrobiota bacterium | reverse complement strand
CTCTTTATGAGCCACCCTTTAGTCAGCAGGATTGCACTCTGCGATCGTGAGCCGGAGCGCATCAGGGAATTCGCGAAAAAAGAATCATGGCAGAAAAAGTTTAACGAGAGAGATACGTACAGTTCGTTTGACGAAATATGCAAAAGCGATCTTGACGCTCTCATTATCATTACCCAGCCCTGGCTGCATGCTCCGCAGTGCATTCAGGCGATGGAAGCGGGCAAGCATGTCTACAGCGCTGTGCCGATTGTTTCTATCCCGGACGGAGATGAGATTCTTGACTGGTGCGATAAGCTCGTTGACACATGCCGTCACACAGGCATGCACTATATGCTGGGCGAGACAACCTATTATCGGCCTTTAACCATGTTTTGCCGTCGAAAAGCCGTGGAAGGCGCATTTGGTAACTTCATCTACGCCGAGGGTGAGTACTTTCACGATGTGGATAAAGGATGCAGTCTGCGCGAAGTCTCCAGGTATAGGCATGCCAGCAAGTCGGGGCAGGAAGGGTTGGAACTCGAAAGGAAATACAGGGAGAAGGGAATAAAAGACGGACCCATGCATTATCCAACGCATTCGACGAGCGGCCCTGTATGTGTAATGAACGCGCACGCGCTTAAGGTTAATGCATACGGATATCGCAATCGGAATAATGACCCCTTTTTTGCGGACTATGCATTCAGTAACGAAACAGCTGTCTTCAAAATGAGCAATGGCGCAACAGCCCGCATTTGCGAATTTAGAGAACTTGCCGGTAGTATTGCCGATTCAGAAACTTTTCGTATTCTGGGTACGAAAGGGAGTTTTAGTGAAAAGGGGTGGATGGAAAATCAGCGTGAAGCGCCATTTAGCGCAAAGCCATTGAGCGTTACAAAACTTACTCCCGAGGAAATGCGGGACCCCTTACCTCCTGAAGTCGTAGAGCAATTCAAAAAGATTACAAGTAAAGGCGGCGATGATAAGACGGATTTTGTTCCTACCGGCCACGGGGGCTCGCATCCTTATCTTGTCCACGAATTTGTGGATGCAATCGCACACGGACGGATGCCGGCCATCAATATATGGGAAGCGGCGCGTTATATGGCTATGGGTGTAATGGCGCATCAATCGGCGCTGCGCGACGGCGAGACTCTGGACGTTCCGGATTGGGGTGATGCGCCGTAATTGAATGCGGAATGATTTTTCACTTTGATGTATAGGAATTTCAAAGTGTAGCCGCGGTAGTCTCTTGCCGCGCTGTTTTCGCCCCAACAGAGTGGGGCGGCTACAGTCACCATCCCGCATGCAGGACGATGGTGATTGAGCAAGTTGAAAAACCACTGGAGATAATAAAAAAAGATGAA
>CAZBGF010000093.1:0-5540 GCA_964491255.1 uncultured Verrucomicrobiota bacterium | reverse complement strand
CCCAATGTTAAATTGATAATTGCTCATGTCGGCCGCGCGTATTGTAATGAGGATGTAGGCAATGCGTTTGAAGTGCTCTCGAAAACCAAAAACATGTGTTTTGATATTTGCGCCAATACAAACAGCAACGTATTCCAACAACTGATTCAGGCTGTTGGTCCGAAACGTATTCTATTCGGCAGTGATATGCCTATCCTTCGCATGCGCATGCAGCGTATCTGCGAAAACGGCATTTATGTGAATCTGGTTCCGAAAGGCTTATACGGCGATGTTTCAGACGATAAACACATGCGTGAGAAAGAAGGCGATGCGGCAGACCAGATGACTTTCTTCATGTACGAGGAAATTGACGCGTTTCGTAGAGCCGCGACCGCCGAGCATCTGACTCGTGCGAATATTGAAGATATTTTTTATAATAATGCCGCAAAAATCATTGAATCAGCCGGGTTGTAAACAAATGTTCAATTGAATATATAGGAATTTCAAAGAGGTATGGCCGCACAGCCTGTGCGGCCGAAAAGACGGCTGGACATGGCTGCCCAGCCCTACCAAAAGGAAATATGATCATGAAAAAACCGAAAATTGGATTATTGCCACTGTATCTTGAACTCTATGATAAAACATGTTCTGACAAGCGTCCGAGGGTAGACGCATTTCACAAAGTGATTACAGATTCGTTAAGGAAACATGGACTTGATGTCATCACGGTGCCCCTTTGCCGGTTGAAATCTGAATTCAAAGCAGCGGTTAAGACCTTCGAGAAAGCGCATGTCGATGCACTGATTACATTGCACCTGGCCTATTCACCGTCATTGGAGTCTGCCGATGTTCTGGCGAAGACCCGGCTTCCTGTCATTGTGCTGGACACGACGCCGGCGTACGATTTTGGTCCGAAACAGGATCCTGATGAAATTACGTATAATCATGGCATTCATGGTGTGCAGGATATGTGTAACCTGTTGGTACGCCATAAAAAGCCGTTCAAAATTGAAGCAGGACACTGGCAAAAATCTGATGTTTTGGACCGTGTGACCGAATGGGTGCGGTCAGCGCGTTTGGTTTCAGCTATGCGAAACGCCCGGGTAGGCCGGATAGGCACCGCGTTTAAGGGGATGGGCGATTTTGCGGTTCCACCGACGGTTTTGAAACGGACGATTGGAGTTATGACAGTGCCGTGTGATTTACAAGCCATGCGAAAACTGCTATCAAAAATTAAACGCTCTGATATAAAATCCGAAATGACAGCGAACAAAAAGCAATTCATCACACGTGGATTGAATATTGAGTCACATCGCCGGACGGCTCTTGTCGGTCTTGCAGTGCGCCGATGGATCGACCAGGAAAAGTTGACTGCCTTTACCATGAATTTTCTCTCCATCAATAAGTCATCAGGATTGCCGACGGTTCCATTTCTCGAGGCAAGTCTTGCTATGGCGCGGCGCGTAGGTTATGCAGGAGAAGGCGATGTGCTCACTGCTGCGCTTGTGGGAGCGCTGGTTTCCGTATATCCGGACACGACTTTTACGGAGATGTTCTGTCCGGACTGGAAAAGCAATAGGATATTCCTGAGTCACATGGGTGAGATGAATGTTCTGCTGGCAGATGGCAGACCCGGGCTTTTTGTGCCGCCATTTCCGTTTACAAACGTGATCAATCCAGTTCGCGTTAAGGGACGTTTGCGTGGGGGCGAAGCAGTTTTTGTCAATCTTGCCCCATTAACGGGTAAGAAGTATCGCTTAATTATCGTACCGGGAACCATGATGGATGTTAAGGGGAAAGATAATATGAAAGACACTATTCACGGATGGTTCAAACCTCATATACCAATCGCTGATTTCCTTGAGGATTACAGTCGTGTTGGAGGCACTCACCATGCCGCATTAGTTTACGGTGATTATGCACGGGAAATAGCTGGTTTCGGCGAATTCATGGGATGGGAAACCATTCTGTTGGGATGTTAGTAGTCAGTAGTCCATTGTTAAGATATAAGAAGGGAAAGACACAGTATAATGGCAAGAAGTAGTTTTGATAATTTACGGGTGTATCAATTGTCGGGTCTTTGCTATTCTCGATCGATAAGCCCAAAATAAGATCGGAATTCAGACGGGATAAACAAATTAACAGGATAGAGACAGAGCAATCAACTGACCACGGATAATTGACGATGGACATTCTTCCATAATGAAAACCGAAGCTTATCTTGGATTGGATTTGGGCGGGACAGGCGTCAAAGCGGGGGTGTTTGATTGTTCAGGCGCCTTACTGGGTTTCGGGCACAGGTCTTATGCGCCGAATGTTTCAAAGCAGGGACATGTCGAAATTCCCATTGACGAGATTTACACGGCCGCGCGCGATGCGGTTCGTCAGGCTGTTCGGGCAAGCAATGCGCGTGTGCTGGCCATGGCCATATCGTCTCAAGGCCAAACCTTTGTGACTCTGGACAAAAACGATAAGCCACTTCATCCGGCGATTGTCTGGTATGACAGCCGCGCAAAGAAACAGGCAGAACGGCTTAGGCAGGCGATTCATGGAAAAAGTGATCGTATGCTCCTTATCGAGGCGATTGCAACAGCGCCGAAAATCATGTGGCTTCGGGAGCATTTCCCGAAAATGATGCGAAACGCGCGGCGCTATCTCCTGTTGCCGGATTATCTGACCTATCGCCTAACAGGCCAAGCTATAACAGACCCGAACACGGCATCATCAACAGCTCTGTTCGCTGAGGATGCTCCGACGTATGACAGTGCGGTTCTCGCTGCAGCCAATATTGAGGAACGGCAACTTGCCGGGATTCTACCGTGCGGCTCTCCCGTTGCCAATGTTTCAAGCCGGATTGCGGATGAATGGGGATTGAGTTCGGAAACCATTGTGGTTACGGGAACCAATGACCAGTATGCCGGTGCGCTCGGGGCCGGGAACTGCCGTCCGGGAATTCTGACCGAAACGACCGGCACATGCCTGTCTCTTGTCACGTTAACAGAGCGTCTTCCTGAACCTCTGCCATCCGGTCTTTTGGGTGGACGTTTTCCCATTAAGCAGTACCAATTTGCACTTGCTTATTCTAAAACAGCCGGCGTAGTGCTTGATTGGTTCAGACATGAACTTTGCAAAGGCGAGAGTTTTGACGAATTAAGTGATATGGCAACGCGCGTTCCCATTGGAAGCTATGGGTTGACTGTAATACCGCATTTTGACGGTATGATTTCTCCTTTTCCTGGTCCTGACGTTCGTGGTATGTTTGCCGGTCTCACGCTTCAGCATACACGGGCTGACATTTTTCGCGCTATACTGGAATCATTGACATTCAGTCTTTATGAAAACATCGGGTTTCTTAAACAGCATGTGCATGTAATTGATATAGTAAGAACCATTGGTGGCGGAGCAAAAAATGATTTCTGGCTCCAGATGAAAGCCGATGTCATTGGAATGCAGATAGAGAAGCCCGTGGTCACGGAAGCAGCGGTTCTTGGCGCCGCCATGCTTTCTGCGCTGGGGCACGGCGAATTTTCGTCGCTTGCAGAATCCAGCGAAGCGTTTTACCGGAAAAGTTGTGTCTTTGACCCGAACCCGGCGAATCATCAAGCTTACACAGAACCGTACCGAAGATATCAGGACATGGTAAAAACATTGATTCACGGTTTGTAACTGCTAAGGAGGCGGCGTCTGCTCATAGAATACCGAGCGGCAGTAGCCGCAAAAACCAAGAACGAGTGGAACGGCTAAAGAGGGCATATTGCGGACACAGAAAACACTGGGGGCAACTCGACAAGAATTTCAGGCTCGTTTTGGACACGATATCCAAGCCTGATTGTCAGGACTTGACTGTCTCCTGATATGACTGCCTCCTTTGCCGTTGCGTATTGCACAGTCAAAGAAGGATCGAGTTCATGCGCAAGGATTCCTCTGTTCTCCGGAACATAGAAGTACCACTTGCCTGAAGGCCTGGCCTGAATGTAGTTACCCGTTTCAGGATGTATATCGCCATTGATATCGTAGATTCCCTGGACTGTCGCAACATCATTGTACACAGTTACTTTTCCCACCTCATCAAACGACTGCAAATGCCACTTGTCATTCTTACGATCATGAAACAGACAAGTGCTCTTGAACTGCTCACCACTTTTCACCAAGTTTGCTAGCCTGCGACTATAGACGGTAATATTTTTCGAGCGACCCACAATCATCCACCGGTCATCTGGGTACTTTTCGGTCAAGAATGCAAGTTGGGAGTTCATGCGAGCAAGAGAACTGCTTGTCTTCCATCCGTCAATGTGCATTCCGAAGATGGAGCCTTTTCTAAACTCAATGTCATCGCTCCTACTCGTGCGAATTCGGTTGTCCTTCCCGTGCACCCGAACCTTCGCTATTGACTCCTTGCCCCCGAGATGAAGCCACGCTGGCCGTTTCTCTCTGCAATCGTACCAAATGCAGAACAGCAGGTCGTTTGTGGTCTGAATTCTCTGAAAGCCATTCACGCCGTCAGAAAGATCGAGTTCATACAACTTGGCATCATCGGTTGTGACAAACAGCTTTTTCTCGGATGGCTCAAAATGCGTTTCAATAACGCGTCTTCCGAGGGAGGGCACATCGACTGGCACGACCTGTTTCGTGCCACCCGAGTTCGAGACAGAAAGTATCCGGCCCTTGTTCCCAACGATAATAAAATCATCGGCTGTGACGGATGCGCAGGGAATGGCCATTATTCCAACTGCCAGGATCGTTGTGAGTTCAGTTGATATGGCATTAGTATTCATCAAGAACCTTCTCTGTATAATCTTTGTTGTTGGCACCTTCTGATTGCAAGGGTACATGTGTCCATTTCCCTGTTTTGTTGTCATAGGCGGTCCAGAAGTAGCCGCCGTTGTAAAGTTTGATCACGTCGAGTTGATCGGGAGTGCGATGACCACCACCGGTGAACGAAACGCCGTTTACTATGATGTCTGGCGGCATGATGTAACCACCTGCGCCATCAGGAGCGATTGCCTTGAGATGTGCGGTTGAAATTTCTTCCTTGCGAGTAAGAACCTGAAAGGCGGTGTCACAGTTGGCCTTCCAAGACCATAACTCCTGAGCCCAAGGATCGCCGTTGTCTGGGCTACGGCAGGAGGTCTGGCCTGGCAGTTCAATATTGTCCAGTTGCATCATTCCCCAGCCGTACGGGGCTCCGCCCGCGACACGGTTAGGGCAGTACTTATAGTCAGAGGGGTTTGGTCCAAGAGTCCCAACTTCATTGAACTGCAGGTATGTCATCCCGCTCTGCGTGCCGGATTCATGCTTTGCAATGCAGTAAGCGAACCAAGCGCCATTTGCATCCAAGTACGCCTTTGCTACCGCTTCAGTGGGATTGTCGCCTCTGATGTGAAACACATGGTCACATTGCACACCTTGATATTCACAGTACAGCGTAGCCTTGCCTCCACGGAAATCCGTTCCGAATTCCGCTGCTATATCCCACGTCGCCGAAGCTGAAATCGTCTTCCATGTAGAGGCGTCTGGTCCGGGATAGTACTCTTTGTCACCTGTGTAGTTCCCTCTATCGG
>CAZBGF010000092.1:0-6993 GCA_964491255.1 uncultured Verrucomicrobiota bacterium | reverse complement strand
CCTTGGTTATTCAGCACGGAGAATCCATCTTTCATTGAATTAAAGAGATTCTTTGCAAACATCTTTGCCGCTGGTAACGTATTTTCCGTTTCCATATGCTTGTCCTTTGGGAACTTCCCGTGTTTGATTTCGTTCTGTTTCTTCGTCTTTTTCATGTTTCCATTCAATCCCTCTTTTTCGCCTTCAGGGTTTTGTCAAGAATTCCAGCCCTCTGTGCGCGCAACGTAGTGCATATTAGGCGCTGACATCGATACAGGCGTTCTCCGCCCATAGAAGCCTGTTTTTCTGAACTTCAAGATGTCTCTCGCCCGCTCGTCCCCTCGCTAGAGCGCCCGCCTGCCCGAGACGACTCGGGTCGGCCAGGGAGTTCGCGGAGAGATTGCATCATTTGCCCTAAGCCGCTGAGCCTGACTCAGGGCAAGTTGCTCATGGCCTTCGGCCAGCATAACCAACTTAACTCCAACGGATTAAGGACTTTCTCAAAATACAAGACTTCATCTTTGCGTCCTCTGCGTCTCTGCCTGCCCGCAGTGCTACAGCGTTGCAGGCGGGCGCGAGATTCTTGCCTTTCATTCTTTCATCGAACTTTTGACAGTACCGTCTTCAGAGATTCGATCTCCTTTTCCAATTTCACCATTTCCAGTTCCCTGCCCACGGCCACATCATGGAAATCCTCCAGTTCTTTGACCCTGGCGTTGAGTTCGTCAGTCAGTTTCTTGAGCTCAGTAACGTCTCTGAACGTGGCAATATGACCTTTGGCTCTTCCCTCTGCATCTTTTGTGATTATGCAATTAAGCATTACAGGGATTTTCTTTTTGTCCTTTGTTAAGAAAATGCTTTCCAAGTTTCTGACAATCCCTTTCTTCAGGCATTCATTCATTGCTGCTGAAAGTTTTTCCTTCTCTGTTTCGGGAAATAATAAAAAGGGTGGTTTGCCTATTAATTCACCTTTTGTGTATCCCGCTATTTTTTCAAGAGCTGTATTAACCATAGTCAGCTTACCTTCGACGTCAATGGCAGCAACACCATCGGACATGGTATCCATCATTTCCGCCGATTCTCTTATTGCCACTGTCTTTTGTGCTTCTTCCTGCGCTTTCTTTAACTCGGTGATGTCACTCCAAATGACGGAGAAAACTCTTCTCTCTGCAAGTTCGATAAATTTTCCGCTTACCTGGACATTTCGAATTTCGCCATTTTTGGCTCGATGCCTGGCCTCAAAAGAAATATTGCCCTTGGCTGAGATTTGCCGCATGCGCACCCTAACATTAGCATCATTATCATCATCATCGGGATCGATATCAGCGATTGTCAACTGCTCAAATTCTTCACGGGTATATTTCAGGTTATTATGCGCCGCATCATTAAATTCCAGAATTTCTTCATTCTCAGCTATAAGCAAAAAGCCATCTCGCGCCTGCTCGAAGATAGCGCGGAATCGTTGCTCAGATTCCTTAAGCTCCTTCTCTGCCTTCTTGCGCTCGGTGATGTCCCTGATGGCACCCATCAGGGCTATGGGTTTGCCTTGTTCATCGTTTACGGTGGAAAGAGATAATAATGCCGGGAATGTTTTCTTGTTTTTCTTTTGCTGTAATATCTCTACATTCCAACTGCCGGTTTTCTTGAGGGTAGCGATCGCTTTCTTAACCATGGCCGGATTTGCATTCAGAACGGTGGTGGATTTTCCGATCATTTCACCTTTTTTGTATCCATACATGCGTTCCATAGCCGGATTGACGTGTGTGATAAGACCCTTTATATCGGTTATCACGATTGCATCAATGGCCCCTGCAACGGCATTGGCGAATATTTTAATCTTTTCCTGAGATGTTCTCAGCGTCTGTTCATTTGCCCGTAATTGCTGGTTGGAAGCTTTTAATTGTTGTTCGGCTGCCCGTAATTGCTGGTTGGAGGCTATCAATTCTTCCTCCGCGTTTTTTCGTTCGGTGATGTCACGATCAATACCCCGATAACCGCGAAAATTTCCCTCAACATCAAAAATAGGGACCCCGCTAGTCTCAAACATTACGAGGTGCTTGTCTTTATGCATGTTTATATTGTCGAGTTGACTAAAGTTTTCTCGAGCCTCTAGAATGGCGCCAAATTCAGATGCAACACGTTTAGCCTCGTCCGGCGACATCATGTCAAAAGGAGTCTTGCCGATAATTTCCTCTGGTTCGTACCCTAACAATTCTTTGATCTTGGGACTGGTATACGTGTAAACAGCATTTTCGTCTATCTCCCAAACCCAATCACTGGTGTTCTCAGTCAAGGTTCTGAACCGTTCCGTTGACTCCCGAAGCTGCTGTTCACTTGCGCGTAACTGCTGGTTGGAAGCTATCAATTCTTCCTCCGCGTTTTTTCGTTCAATGATGCGTCCCAGTCGCTCGGCAATCGCGTTGATCAGTTTTCTCTCATACTTCAGGAAAGGACCTTCATCCAGTTCCGGCATTTTTTTCAAATACCCGACCTGTATTTCGCCACTTCGCTTGCCATGCACCAGGATGTCATGGGTCAGTTTCCATTTTATCGGTTTGTAATTTCTGGTTTTGAACTTTTGCTTACTCAGGGTTATTGTTGCGCATGTGATTTCCGGATATTGCCAGGCGCGAGGGATAAGATTAACTATGTCTTGAAGTATCTCATCCAGCGAGATGACCGGCTTTTCGACAATATTGGAAATATCGTAAAGACAATTCAGCTCCTTGATCCGCTCACGCATTGCTTCCCGGACACTCTTGGCTTTGGTTTCCATTGTTTTTACTTCTTTCTTTTTCGACATTGTTTATCTTCCTTCAGCATGTAATCGCGTAATGTAGGAGGCGTTCGTTTAACGCTGATCTCCCCGTAAGCAATCGCCGATCAAGATCGGCTCCTACACCACCCCGTTTCATTACGACCTTATGTAGGAGGCGTTCGTTTAACGCCGATAAATCGTGTAACGCTGATCTCCCCGTATACCATCGCGCATGCGAGATGCGCTCGTCCCCTCGCTAGAGCGCCCGCCTGCCCGCCTGCCCGCCTGCCCGAGCCGGAGCTCAGGCCGGGCCAGGGTGGGCCCGCCCTGCGGCCAGGGAGCCCGCAGAGTTTCTTGCACTCAGAACCGCTGAGAGGGCGGTTCTGAGTGCGAAAGCGCTCAAAATACTACGTAGTCCATGGCACCGGGAAGAATCAGTTTTTGAGAAATTCCTCGTCTCAAGGAATTTCTCAAAAAAATCGACCGATTCCCTCTGCGATCTCTGCGTCTCTGCGAGAGAGACATTCTTTCTTTGCATTACCTCTTCTGAGAGCTTAATAGGTACAAGGATAACCTTGCTTCGCTCGGTTGCCCTTACGGGCTGAACAACCAACACCGAACAACGAACAACCAACACCGAACACCGAACAACGAACAACCAACACCGAAGTCAGAGCAGATCAACGTTCGATGTTGGATGTTCGGCGTTTTGCAACCTACTCATATTCAATGACTACTGGCAATAAACCATTATAAATTACAAGCAAGGAAAAAAACAGCGCTTTTCCACACATTTCTTGCCGCTTTTCTCCGCATTTCCCCCCTTTTTTCCTTGATAGCTAAATTCCATAGTCGTCTTATAAGTTCTCTTACATTCATTTTTATTTTATCACGGACTTATTTTATTGCAAGCCGGAGAAGATCCAAAGGTCTCGAAAAAAAGAAAAAACATCATATCATCAGCTACACTTATTCACATAAGCAATTATTGGTTGAATGGAGACTCACGGATATGATATAAAATTTCAGGTCTTCCGCAGAATCTGTGAGTAAATCGGCAAGCATTTACCACGGAGACACAGCGGCATGGAGAAGAAGAGATCGCTTAAAATCAGGTTTTGCCAAACGCAAAGCCTGATTTCAAGCAACGACTTGTTATTGGAGAAAAACGGGAGTCAATTTCATGATTGAATGTTTAAATATGTCTATTGCCGTTAAATCTTCTCTTTTTTATCTTTCCTCCGTGTCTTCGTGGTGATAATTTTTGTCTGAAAAACGCCTGGAATATATCGTTCCGACAAAGATCGATCTGGAAAAGGTCTTGAAACTTACTAATGAAAAAAGAAAGGAATGGATATGAGCGAACAAATCAAAGTGGTTCTGAATGAAGATGAAATGCCACGGCAGTGGTACAATATTCAGGCGGATCTTTCGCATCCTTTGCTCCCTCCTGTAGACAAGGATGGAAAACCCATAGGACCTGACGCCTTGGCGCCGATTTTCCCCATGAATCTCATTGAGCAGGAGGTCAGCACTGAGCGATGGATCAATATACCTGAACCCGTGCTGGATCTTTTAAAATTATGGCGTCCTTCCCCTCTGTACCGGGCTAGAAGATTGGAACAGGCGCTTGGTACTCCCGCTAAAATCTATTACAAGAACGAGGGCGTCTCGCCGCCCGGAAGCCATAAGCCGAATACAGCTGTTGCCCAAGCCTACTACAACAAGGAGTTTGGAATCAAACGGCTTACTACTGAAACCGGCGCCGGACAATGGGGAAGTGCTCTGGCCATGGCCTGTCAGCTTGTCGGGCTGGAGTGCAAGGTGTATATGGTGCGAATCAGTTTCGATCAGAAGCCGTTTCGTAAGATTATGATGCAAACCTGGGGAGCAGAATGCGTGTCCAGTCCAAGCAAAGAAACAGAGGCCGGTCGCAATATTCTCAAGGAAATGCCTGATACGCCCGGTAGTCTCGGTATTGCTATCAGCGAAGCTATTGAGGACGCCGTAACGTCTGAAAACACGCGATATGCACTGGGCAGTGTTATGAACCACGTGCTCATGCATCAGACCATCATCGGGCTGGAGGCGAAAAAACAATTCGAGAAGATCGGGGAATATCCGGATGTTGTTATCGGCTGTGCCGGTGGCGGATCCAATTTTGCCGGTTTGAGCTTCCCCTTTCTCTGCGACAAAATGAATGGGAAAGAAGTGCGTCTTGTTGCTACCGAGCCGACAGCGTGTCCAACGCTGACCAGGGCGCCGTTTGCCTACGATTCTGGAGATGTGGCTATGATGACCCCTTTACTTGCCATGTATAGTCTCGGGCATACGTTTGTGCCTCCGCCGATTCATGCCGGTGGATTGCGCTATCACGGGATGGCTCCGCTTGTCAGCCACGTTCTTCGTGAAAAACTGATTGAAGCCGTGGGCCTGGAACAAATGGAATGTTACAACGCAGCAGTACTATTCGCACATACCGAGGGCTTTATCCCTGCTCCCGAGACTTCGCATGCCATTGCTCAGGCAATACGTGAAGCAAAGCAGGCTAAGGAGGAAGGTAAGGAAAAGACTATACTGATGAACTGGTCCGGCCATGGCCTCATGGATCTCATGGGATACCAGGCATTCTTTGACGGCAAACTCGATGATTATCCGTTGCCGCAAGAGATGCTTGAGCGATCACTGGCCTCTATGGAAGGCCTGCCCAAACCGCCGGATCTCGAGTAAACGTCGAAGCTGAACGTGAAGACGGAAGAGCGCCGGAGGAAGTTCGTCGAGCAAAGTCAGGCCGGCCTGACGCCGCGCTGTTTTTTATTTGAGTTCATTGCCTGTCGAACTGAGCGAAAGGGTAGCATGTAATACTCCCTTCTGCTTACGGAGGAGATTCGCTGTTTTCCGGATCTCGCCGGCTTTCCCTTTAGTCAAAATCATCTCGGCACATATGTGTTCATCAAGATGCACGTGTGTTGTCGCAAGAATTGTTTTATGGTGATGATGCTGCAAGTGAGTGAGTTTTTTGCTTAATTCGCGGGTCTCATGATCATAGACCAGGGTTATCGTTCCTACGACTTCTTTGTCGGCTTTCCATTCTTCTTCAACAAGCCGGCGGCGCAGAAGGTCCCTGACGAATTCCGAACGGTTTGCATACTTGCTTTTCTTTACCAGTTTTTCCAGCCGGTCAAGAAGTCCCTGTTCAATGGCGATACTGAATCTGCTGAGTGTTGTCATTTGGATCTTTCGAGGTTTTGAAATATACGTTCGCAAATACAGATAGTCAAGTATTGCATTTCTTAACGTGTCGTTTGGGAACTTAACGCCCTTCGGGCGATCTTCTGTTTAAATGATTTTCGGAAAATACAATTTCCTAAGAGGTCCAGTTATTTCCGAGACGCCTTCGCAGGAGCTTGACGGGGCAGGCTGAACCAAAGCGCAAGACCGGCAGCAAACAAAAACAGGCTGGCATATTGCGCCACGGAAAATCCATACAAGCGAATACGATCATCACCACGGACAAATTCAAGCAGGAAACGCCCAAGCGGGTATAACATCAAATACAGAGCCATAACACGACCTGCTCGTTTTCGGTGAGGGTAATACAATAAAAGAATGACATAAACTACGAGGTTCAACAGGAAAGAATAAAGTTGCGTTGGATGACGGGCACCCTCAATATTGGTATTGGTATTGCAAACGCTCCAGGTTAAATTGCATAACGTTCCGTAACAACAACCGTTTAAAAAGCATCCGATGCGCCCGATTGCATGCCCCAATGGAAGAGCAGTTGTGACGAAATCGCAAAACGGCAATAGTTTTTCATGTTTGACACGCGCGAAAATAATGACAGCCAGAAATGCGGCGACAAAACCTCCGTAGAAGATCAGTCCGCCATGATCCAGCCGGATAATTTCCCATGGATTTTCAATGAAATAACTAATATCAGCGATAACATAAGTAATCCTTGCGCCGACAATACCGGACAGCATGATCCAGAATCCGAGGTCACACGCGAATGAGCTATCCCGCCCTTCTTTTCGTCCGAGTATGATCCAATTGACGATACCGGCCATAAAAGCGACGGCCACCATAACGCCGTACCAATAGACAGGACGGCTTCCAATAGTAAAACAGACTGGATCCATATTTATTTCCCTTTTCGAATACACTATAGATGAAAGGCGGTATTCAAAAAAGAAAAAAATTGATAGAAAAAATTATCTTTTCAATAATTGCACCCCCATTCGAAAAGTCTTTTA
>CAZBGF010000091.1:0-7036 GCA_964491255.1 uncultured Verrucomicrobiota bacterium | reverse complement strand
GGAAAGAATTGCAAAAGGCCCAAAACCTTGCAATAATTGAAGGCATGAAGCCTTCGAAAAATAGTTATGAGCCGCAGGGCGATCTGTTCAAAGTGGAACTTGGTCGCATAGTAGATACGAAACATGGACTGGTAATACTGAATGCGGCAGGAATGAACTTACAAAAGTTGCTGAAACATGCAGCAGCTTTTTGGCGCCCCGTACGTACGGGGCGTCCAAAAAGCTGTTGTCATCTCTTCTTCGTGCTATCGGGCTCTTGAGGCGGGGACGCCGGGTGTTTAAAATCGGGGTTTTTCAGGACCGACTATTTTAATGCCGCGGCTATCTGTTCAGCCGTTTTTTTCCCGGACTTTAACATTCCGCCGAAAATCGGGCCCATCCGTGGAATTTGATAAGCTGAACAGACAGACATCCCCGTCAGATAAACGCCGGGGTAAATCTCTCCTGTTTGCTCAACAACCTGTTGTTCACTTGTTGCCACATCAAGAGGCCCTTCTCCAATTTCACGTATGGGGAAATCTTTGATTTTTCGTTGAAGCACAGCAACGACTTCAGCCTGATGTCCGGTTGCGTCTATAACACACTTGGCTTCCACGCAGAATGGATCGACAGGAAGATTAGCCATGCTGATCGTGGCGTTCTTTAAGACAACGCCTGACACCTTACCGTCTTTCAGAATAACATCCTCAAATTCCAGCAGGGTAAACACTTTGGCCCCGGATTGGACAGCCCTGTAACCCAAGCCTGTCGCGAATTCAACCGCGTCGATAACCTGCATTCCCCGGTGTTCCTGCGTCCTTATTTCTAATTCTTCGAGAATATCACGGTCTTCCACAGCCGCAACTGTATAGCCTGCTGCGCCACCCCATATTCCACCACCTATTGAAAGGCGTTTCTCGAAAACAGCTGTTTTGATGCCTTTTTTTGCAAGATAATAAGCTGCAATCAGTCCCGATGGTCCTGAGCCGATGATAACAACATCATTTTGCAGATGATCGAGTAACGTTTTGGTGTACTGTTCAATTATGACTCTCGAAATATCACTTTCCTGCATAGTTGATCTCCATATTTCTTTCATTCTTAGTCTAATTTCAATATGATTCTTTATCATTCAGGTCGTTTAGCCTGACACTTGCGCCGATCTCGCATCAGGACAAGTGATCCCTTGGCGCCTTACGCCGACGGGATAATAATTTAGACTGTAGATTGTTAGGCGCTCGGTCAGGCATCTCTGGCTTTTGGATATTACTCTTGGAACTTTGTGCCTCTGCCTGCCAAGCCGTAGCCTTGGCGAAGGCTGATGCCTTTGTCACCTTGTGCCTAAGTAACAATTTACTTAACATTACGTCTGGATAATGGCATAATACTTTTAATATTTTTTCGCAATCAAGAAAAAATATTATTAATTTATAGTTAAGCAGGTCTTAAGCCCCTTGGCAAACAATTTATTGGAGAATAAATTTAATGTATACTGCGATTTCGAAATCGATTCAGTTTCCTGAAATTGAGCGGAATACCCTTGAATACTGGCAGCACAATAAGATTTTCAAGAAATCCCTCCGGCTCTCCGATAAAGAATTGGTTTTCTACGACGGCCCGCCATTTCCTACTGGTTCACCTCATTTCGGCACGATTTTTGTCTCCATCCTGAAAGATTCGCTTGCCCGTTTTTTTACTATGGCCGGTTATTCCGTGCCGCGCCGATGGGGATGGGATTGTCATGGACTGCCTATTGAAAACGCGGTCGAAAAAAAACTCAAGATACAGGATAAAACAATTATTGAAAAAACCATGGGAGTCGCCACGTTCAATAAAGAATGCCGTAAACTCGTTTATGACTGCAATACATCATGGAAAGATTACATAAAAAAAATCGGCCGCTGGGTGGATTATCAAAATGCATACCGCACGTTGGATATGAACTATATGGAATCCGTTTTGTGGGTGTTTAAAAAATGTTACGACAAGGGATTGATTTATAAAGATTACCGCGTTACTCCGTATTGCTATCATTGCCAGACCACACTGTCGATTTCAGATACCCGCGAATCGGATTCCACGCGAGCGCGCCAGGATCCTGAAATCATAGTCAAATTCAAAGCTCTTGATGAGATTGACGGAAAACCAACCTATTATCTGGCCTGGACCACAACTCCCTGGACGTTAACCTCGAATCTTGTTCTGGCAGTAGGCGCTGACTATCGCTATGCAGCATTTGAATCCCGCGAACATGATTGCGTGTTCATTATGGCGCAAGATTTATTGAAAAACTGGACTGAGGTCTTCGGCGAGAATCCGAAGATACTTAAGTGTTTTTCAGGGGATGAACTGGTTGGGCGACGCTATGAGCCCATCTTTCCTTATTTCAAATCACTGGCCGGACAGGGGTATTTTAAAATTCTCGACGCGGATTTTGTAACGCTTGATGATGGCGTTGGAATTGTCCACTGCGCGCCGGCGTTCGGCGAGGAAGACTACTGGCTTTGTAAACGTAATGGCCTGAACGTAAAAAACCCGGTTGATGCTACAGGCTGTTTTACAGATGAGGTTCCGGATTTCGCGGGCAGTAATGTGCATGAATGCACACCGGCTGTGATTCAATGGTTAAAAAAGAACGGGCATCTGATTCTACACCGGACAATGGAGCATAATTATCCGCACTGCTGGCGTTGTCGCACGCCTTTGATCTATAGGGCGACTGATGCATGGTATTTCGCGGTGGAGAAAATTAAAGACCGACTGTTGAAATATAACAAGGACATTAACTGGATACCGGACAATGTAAAATTCGGCCGGTTCGGCAAATGGATTGAAGGTGCTCGCGATTGGAATATCTCACGGTCGCGATATTGGGGGACGCCTATTCCTGTGTGGGAATGCGAGAATCCGGACTGTAGAAAGCGACGTGTCTTTGGTTCCGTCGAGGAAATCACTAAAGCCACCGGACAGCCGGTTACAGACCTTCATAAAGAATATTTAGACCCAATTGTTTTAACTTGTCCATCTTGCGGGCAATCTCAGCGACGAGTGCCTGAAGTGCTTGATTGCTGGTTTGAGTCCGGCGCCATGCCGTTTGGCCAATGCCATTATCCGTTTGAAAACAAAGACTGGTTTGAAAAGCATTTTCCCGCGGATTTCATTGTTGAGTACCCGGGTCAGATTCGCGGCTGGTTTTATTATCTTCATGTGCTAGCCGTTGCACTTTTAGATCGCGCGCCGTTTAAGAATTGCCTGGTCCACGGCACGCTCCTGTCAAAAGATGGATTAAAGATTTCAAAATCAAAAGCGAATTTCACTGATCCAATGAATTTAATTGACAAGTATGGCGCGGATGCCTTGCGATTATATCTATTGAATTCACCGGCAGTTGTTATGGAGGATTTTAATTTCAAGGATTCAGGTGTCAGGGATCAGATAAAAAGTGTTTTGCTTCCTCTATTGAATTCCTATTCTTTTTTTGCCACATATGCCAATATCGATCTTTATAAGGGTGATGCGAAACGCCTGCCGGAACCCACTCATCGCCTTGATCAATGGATTCTGGCTGTTCTGTATCATACTGAAAAACAGATAAAACAGGCTTTTAATACGTTTTATTTGAATAAAAGCTTAGTTCCGGCAGTTGAGTTTATTGAGGCATTGACCAATTGGTATATTCGCCAATCCAGATCGCGGTTCTGGGGTAAGGGAATGACACCGGATAAAAAAAGCGCATATGATACGCTTTATTATGTGCTTTTGACTTTGGTTAAACTTCTGGCGCCATCCGCGCCATTCGTTTCTGAAATGATCTTTCGTAATTTAACCATGGAAGAATCCGTGCATTTGTCACAATGGCCGGATGTCCCTGATCGATATCAAAATGATGATTTGATAGAAGAGAATAAGCTGACGCGAATTATCGTCTCTCTTGGCCTGGCCCTTCGGCAGAAAAACAGCATCAAGGTGCGTCAGCCTCTACCGGGTATTCATGTGGGGTTGCCGAGCTCCGTTTCAAAAAATGTTTTTGATCAGCAAACAGATGATGTTATAAAAAATGAATTAAATGTGAAAACCATTACCTTTATGAATGACCCTGGCAAGATTGCCTCAATGCGGGCGTCGCCTGACGCCCGTGTGCTCGGCCCGAAATACGGATCAGATATTCAGATCATTATTCAGGCGGCAAAAGCAGGAAATGTTCGTGAACAGGGAGACAAGGTCGTGGTCTTTCACGGAAAAAAAGAGTGGGTATTGGATCAGCAGGACGTGTCCATCAGTTACCAGGGCAAGAAAAGCTCTGATGTGATGTCGGATAAGGGCATTCTGGTTTCATTGGATAAGACGATATCACCCGAACTTCGGGAAGAAGGAGTAGCCAATGAATTAAACCGGATGATTCAGGAGTTGCGGAAACAAGCTGGATATGAGGTCAGCGATCGCATTCTGCTTCAGGTAGAAGGTGAGCTTAAGCCCGAATGGAAACGATATCTGGCCGAACTGGCGCTGGCTGAGCTTACCCCTGTTAGTGACGAAGAAGCTGATTCGCTGATCACTGACCATATCAATGGCCGAGTATTCCGTGTTGCCATCAAGAAAAAAAATTGAAACGAAGTTGATATGGTAACTGATAGGAGTCAGAATTCAGGAGTCAGGAATCAGAATAAAGGATCCGGCAAGAAGAGGTAACGGGGTAGAAAACGTGAAGCGCTAAACGAGATACGAGATACGCGCATTGGGGGTGTGGAAGTAAATCTGTAGTGCTTTTGGTGCTGAATAGGTTCAGGCCATAGGCAGACCCCGCAAAGCGGGCAATTGCACAGCATTCTGAATTCTGGCTTCTGGCTTCTGAATACCTGATTAGCAACTTGATATATTTTGAGAAATAACCTATAAACTTTAAATTAGATTTATTTAATATGTTAAATAAACAGGCACAAATTCCTATGCAGAAAGTTTTCATATTACCATCACTGCTTGCCGGTGATTTCGGGAATTTAGAATCGTCGGCATTAAGAGCGCAAGAAGCAGGCGCGGATGCTCTGCATATGGACATTATGGACGGCCATTTTGTACCAAACATCAGTATGGGGCCGGATGTCGTTAAGATGGCACACAGATGTTTGCATATTCCTTTAAATGTGCATCTTATGCTGACAAAGCCTGATGACCATATACGATCTTTCATCGAGGCTGGCGCTCATACGGTTTTGATTCATATTGAATCGCAATGTGATGTTGTTAAGACTTTACGTCTCATTCGTGAACTTGGCGCGCGCCCGGGCCTTGCGCTCAATCCGGAGACACCCGCGAAAACCATTATATCTTTGTTGCCTGAAGTGGATGAGGTGTTATGCATGACAGTTCATCCCGGGTTCGGCGGGCAGGCATTCATGCCGGAAGTCCTGCCAAAGATATCAGAAATACGTCAGCAATGGTTGGTATTACAGCAAAAACGGGGTAGGGGAGATAAAAAAAGCTCAGACACAAATGATGCCGGGCATGGTGTAACAAATCCGAATTTTATGCTGGCTGTTGATGGCGGTATTAATCTGGAAACTGTCATGCAGATAGCTGAAGCTGGCGCGAATGGAATTATTGCAGGCAACTCCCTGTTTACATCTTCCGCAATGGCACGTGATATAGAATTAATGAGAGAAAAGGCCGAGAAGGCGCTTGCAAAAGGTTCCAAGGGATTAATATCCGCGTGAAGCGTTATTCGTGAAGAAAGTTATAAGTTATAAGTGAGCTAAAGTGACTAAACCGTCCGAACGAAATACGTTTCACGAGATACGAGCAATACATGGAGACTCCTATATTATTCATCCGCAATATCTGTATTGTTGCCCATATTGATCATGGCAAATCCACGCTTGCCGATCGAATGATCCAATTAACCAATTCTGTGAACGATCGTGATTTTCGAGATCAGATGCTGGACAATATGGACTTAGAACGAGAACGCGGGATTTCCATTAAATCCCATCCTGTCACGATGCGTTATAACTCACAGGATGGTAATACCTACGAATTCAATATAATCGACACCCCCGGTCATGTCGATTTCACGTACGAGGTTTCACGAAGTATGGCAGCCTGTGAGGGAGCTTTGCTCATTGTTGACGCGACTCAAGGTGTTCAGGCCCAGACCGTGGCAAACGTTTACCTGGCCATAGATAACAATTTGGAGATTATTCCCGTTCTGAACAAGATGGACTTACCAACAGCCAATGACGAAGAAACCGCCAGACAGATTGAAGATATATTGGGCATAAGCATGGACAATGGATGCAAGGTAAGCGCGAAAACAGGGCAGGGGGTCCAGCAACTTATGGAACTTATTGTGCGTCACATTCCATCACCAAAAGAACGCTCTTCTAAAAACGTTACTCGTGCTCTGATTTTCGATTCCATTTACAATTCTTATCGAGGAGTTGTTCCTTATATACGGATTATGGACGGTCGTTTTAAAGTTGGTGATAAAATCATGTTTATGGAAACAGGATGTTGTTCGGAGATTAAAGAAATCGGTATTTTCTCGCCAAAGCCAACTCCCTTGAAAATGCTGAATTCCGGTCAGGTTGGCTATCTCGTCTGCACGATTAAAGATCCCGGTGATATTAAAATCGGGGATACGATAACTACGATTGATCATCGGGCAAGTGACCCAGTCCCAGGATTTAAGCCGATCGTTCCGATGGTATACAGCGGACTTTATCCAATCAATGCTGCTGACTACGAAAAAATGAAAATGAGTATGGAGCGGCTGAGTCTTAATGACAGCGCTTTCACTTATCAGGCTGAAACATCTTCAGCTTTGGGATTTGGGTTTCGGTGCGGTTTTTTAGGGCTGTTACATCTGGAAATTATTCAGGAACGGCTTAGACGCGAATACAATATGAACATCATCAGTACCTATCCATCTGTTGTTTACCATATATATCTAAAAAATGGCGATAATCTGACTATTGACAATCCAGCGCACTATCCCGATTTAGTAAAAATCGATCATATTGAAGAACCAATACTTAAAGCGTTTATCATCTGCCGAAATGAA
>CAZBGF010000090.1:0-7061 GCA_964491255.1 uncultured Verrucomicrobiota bacterium | reverse complement strand
ATGACTAAAGGGGCGATGAAACGTGAGTTGTAAGAAAAACGAGTGTTCGTCAGGGCAGGATAGGGTGCTTGTCCGTGAGTTGCATATTAATAACCGGTATGGCATTCATGCAAGGCCGGCCGCGCTGATTGTCAAAACGGCTTTGATGTTTGAAGCGGATATCACGATTGAAAAAGGAAATATAAAGGTTTCCGGTAAAAGCATTATGGGATTGATGACTCTGGAAGCTGGTCGTGGATCTAAGGTCAAAGTTAGTGCTGAGGGAGTTGATGCGGAACAGGCTTTGGATGAGATTCAGAAGTTGTTTGATCAGAAATTCCATGAAGAGTAAGCAGGTAAGGGATGGTTAATGGTTGCAATAGTTGATGGATGACGTAGTTCGCCTGCCCATAGAGCCAGGCAGCTGCCGGGCCAGGAAAATGTTGAATATTGTTCGTTGATCGTAAAAAAAGAGACGCAACCGTAAGACGCTCTATGAGAAGTTGCAGAGACAGTAGTCAACCGTTCACAGTTAACATTTACGGGATGAAAAATTTATGAAACAGTCGCGAGTTGAATCCGTATCCAGCGAGGAAATAGTTTTTCAGGGGAATGGAATATCCCCGGGTATTGCGATTGGCCATGTGTATCTGAAAATACCTCATGAGGATCATGTGATAGAGCGGACGATTTCAGATGATGAAGTTCCTCGTGAGATTGAACGTTTCAAGTCGGCTTTGATCAAGACGCGCAACCAGCTTCTGAATGTTCAAAAAGATTGCGATCCAGCGGTTGCCGGCATTTTTGACGCGCATTTGTTGATTCTGGATGATCGACCGTTTATTGATAACGTGGTTTCAGATGTTGAGAAACAAAAGAAAAATGTGGAATCTGTTCTCAATAAAGTATCGATAAACTTCATGCGTGCATTGACCAAAATGAAAGATGAATATCTCCGTGAGCGGTCTGCTGACGTTCAGGATGTTACGCGGCGGATTCTTCACAATCTGTTTGGTAAAGAGGTTAGTCTGGCGGATATTACGGAAAGTGATACGGTCATCGTAGCCAATGATGTCTCACCGTCTGAAATGATGACGATCAATAAAGATAATATCATGGGAATTGTCCTGGATTTAGGAAGTCCTACGTCGCATTCGGCCATTCTCGCAGGAAAATTAGGGATTCCGGCTGTTATTGGGCTCCACAATATCAGCCGTAATGTTCAGACCGGTGATGATATTCTGATTGATGGAGGCAAAGGGCTGGTGGTTGTTCATCCGAGTCGTTTGCGGCTGAGACGAGCCGGCAAAATGGTCCGGGCGCGTCAGAAAATTGTAACGGAATTGACGCACTTGAAAGATGAACCCGCGGAAACCCTTGATGGTTACCGCGTTGAATTGTCAGCTAATATTGAAGTGCCCCAGGACTGCGATGCTGTTCTGGCTTCCGGCGCAAATGGAGTCGGGTTGTTTCGAACGGAATATTTCTATATGACTCGCAAGGAATTGCCGTCTGAGGAAATACAGTTTAAGGCATATAAAAAAATTGCCCGGGCATTAGCACCGAATCCATTGATTATTAGAACACTCGATGTCGGAGGGGACAAATTCCTGTCCAATATGGATATATCATGGGACGAATCCAATCCCTTTATGGGTTGGCGTGCCATCCGGTTTTGTCTGGCTCAGCCTGATTTATTCCGGACACAGTTGCGCGCTATTCTCAGAGCCAGTTCGTATGGGAATATCCGAGTCATGTATCCCTTGATAAGTACAGTAGATGAAATTGTGCGAGCGAATGCTATTTTTGAACAGGCGAAGAGTGAACTGGTGAAAAAAAAGCAGCCGTTTAATCATGACATCGAAGTGGGTGCTATGATTGAAGTGCCGTCGGCCGCTGTTATCGCGGATTTGATCGCGCCGTATGTGAAATTTTTCAGTGTGGGCACGAACGATCTGATTCAATATACGCTGGCCATTGACCGGAGAAATGAGCGTGTGGCCTATCTTTATGAACCTACGCATCCGGCAATTTTACGCTTGATTAAGAATACGATTGATGTTGCACATCGATATGGCATCTGGGCAGGCATCTGCGGTAATATGGGAGGGAATCCGCTGATGACACCGCTTTTGCTTGGGTTGGGAATTGATGAGCTGAGTGTGAATCCAGGTCAGGTTCCTGTGGTAAAAGACGCTATCCGGAGAGTAACCTACTCTGCAGCGCGCGAGGTTGCAGAGGCGGCGCTGTCTTTTCAATCTGCAATGGATGTTCAGGATTTGTCACGTCAATTCACCAAAAAAATTGCTCCGGAAATTCTTGAATTAGTTGAGTGATTGTAAGGTAGGCACAAAGGTACAGAGGCACATAGTAGCAAAGTGGCAAAGTCAATTATCAATTCGGAACTCGGAATTATCCTAACAGCATTTCCTGTTCCGTACTCACTTTTTGGTGCTGTAGTGTCTTTGCTCCTTTTCCTTTGTGCCTGAGTAATTACGAATGATTTATGAATAACGTTTATGAAAGGAAAAAAAATATGCATGTGTTTACGTCTGAGTCGGTTACTGAAGGGCATCCGGACAAAATAGCAGACAAAATTTCGGATGCTGTTCTGGACGCGCATTTAGCTCAGGATAAGTTTAGTCGTGTTGCCTGTGAAACTATGGTGGCAACGGGAATGGCCATTATAGCAGGAGAAATCACGAGTAGTGCTACTGTTAATTACGCTGATGTCGTGCGGTCTACCATAAGGGATATTGGATATGCGGATGCAAGAATGGGGTTTGATGCTGATTCATGCGCCGTGATGGTCTCGCTTGATAAACAGTCGTCGGATATTTCCAGGGGTGTGACAGCAGGAAAAGGTCTTTTCAAGGAGCAGGGTGCTGGAGATCAAGGCATGATGTTCGGATTTGCGTGTGACGAAACACGCGAATTGATGCCCATGCCGATTATGTATGCTCATCGACTGACACGTGCTCTTGCCAAGGCCAGGCGAAATGGTACGCTACCATTTTTAAGACCGGATGGCAAATCTCAGGTTTCCGTGATTTATGAGAATAATCGGCCTTTGCGTGTGGAAACCGTGGTCATATCGACACAGCATACGCCGGATGTGAAACACCGCCAAATTAAGTCAGCAATCATTGATGAAGTGATTCGGAAAGTGATACCATCTCGATATTTAACCCCCCGTACCCGTTACTTGGTTAATCCTACCGGCCGTTTCGTTATCGGTGGTCCCCAGGGTGATACAGGGCTCACTGGCCGCAAGATTATCGCAGACACCTATGGGGGTAGAGGTCGACACGGGGGAGGGTGCTTTTCAGGAAAGGACCCTTCTAAAGTTGACCGAAGTGCCGCGTATATGGCGCGGTATGTAGCCAAAAACATTGTGGCGGCAAAGTTGGCTCACTGCTGTGAAGTTCAGCTCGCTTATGCAATTGGTTATCCAGAACCTGTGTCCGTGCTGATTCAGACTTTTGGGACAAGCACTGTTGAAGAAGAACGAATACAAAAAGCTGTGCGCCGAGTGTTCAATTTAAAGCCGGCTCCTATTATTGAGCAGTTAAATCTTCTTCGCCCGATTTATCAGGCTACAGCAGCGTATGGCCATTTCGGACGCGTGCGTGATTTGAATACGTTTACATGGGAACGAGTGGATAAAGTCGAAGAATTAAAGGACGCGGTGTAACAGGACACGGATTTTCGCCCCGTACGTACGGGGCGACCAAAAAAGGATGGAAAATGCAGAATCAAAAATCAAAAATTAAAAACAGAAAACAGAAAACAGACAATAAAAAATCGAAGAAGACGGAAAACTATATAGTAGCGGATATGAGTCTTGCCGGTTGGGGTCGAGAGGAAATCAATCATGCTGAAATAGAAATGCCGGGCTTGCTTGCCCTGCGCAGGGAATACGGTAAACGACGTCCGCTTAAGGGTTCCAGGATTACCGGCTCGCTTCATATGACTATACAGACTGCGGTGTTAATTGAGACGCTTCAGGCGCTTGGAGCATCAATTCGGTGGGCAAGTTGTAATGTTTACTCAACTCAGGATCACGCGGCTGCTGCTATTGCTTCCAGGGGTATTCCTGTCTTTGCGTATAAAGGAGAGTCTCTGCAACAATATTGGGAATATATTGATCGGTCAATGGATTGGGGAAGGGGACTGGGCCCGACATCCATTGTCGATGACGGCGGAGACGGAACGATGTTTGTTGATTTAGGATTCCGCGCTGAGGAAGACCCGCGAATTTTGAATAAGAAAGCGGAAAGCCAGGATGAAAAAATACTGTTTGCGCAACTTAAAAAGTCACTTCGAAAAGACCCGGGCCGTTTTCACCGCATTCTTCCGGAAATTGTCGGCGTGTCTGAGGAGACAACAACAGGTGTTCACCGTTTGTATCAGATGCAGGAGCAGGGGCAATTGCTTTTTCCCGCATTCAATGTTAATGATTCGGTCACAAAATCCAAGTTTGACAACCTGTATGGATGTCGCCATTCACTTGTAGACGGCATTATGCGAGCAACTGATGTTATGTTGGCGGGGAAAGTGGCTGTTGTGGCTGGTTATGGTGATGTCGGCAAGGGGTCCTGTCAGTCATTGAAAGGACAGGGAGCTAGGGTGATTGTGACGGAAGTTGATCCGATATGCGCTCTTCAGGCAGCTATGGAGGGGTATGAAGTCGTGCATATGAATGACGCGTGCAAAATCGGCGATGTGTTCGTCACGGCGACCGGATGCTGTAATGTGCTTACCGAGCGGCATATGCGTCAGATGAAGAATATGGCCATTGTGTGTAATATCGGCCATTTTGACGCGGAGATCGAGATTGAACAAATCCGGAAATATAAGTGGAAATCGATTAAGCCTCAGGTAGATAAAGTGACATTTCCCAGTGGACGGAGTATTATTCTTTTGGCTGAAGGCAGATTAGTGAATTTAGGTTGTGCCACAGGTCATCCCAGCTTCGTCATGTCCAACAGTTTCACCAACCAGGTTCTGGCTCAGATTGAGCTGTACACCCATCCGGACAAGTATTCCTCAAATGTGTATGTGCTTTCAAAAATTCTGGACGAAAAAGTCGCTCGTTTGCATTTGGATAACGTTGGAGTCAAGCTTGATAAGTTGACTCAACGACAGGCTGACTATTTGGGCGTTAAGGTTAAAGGCCCTTTTAAACCAGAGCATTACCGATATTGATCAAAGTCAGAGAGCAGAAAGTTATAAGTGAGCTAAAGTGACTAAAGTTATAAGAAGAAACTTTAGCTCACTTATAACTTTAGTTCACTTTAGGCACTTCTTCAAATCAGGCACTTCCGTCCGAACGAGATACGCTTCACGAGATACGCTTGAAGTCAGCCAAAGATATGACGGTTTATGGAGTAATTTCACAAAGATAATCAGTGAAATTCGTAGTTTTTTATACGGTGTTGACTGAATATATACCTGACTTCTGCTTAAAGAGGAGATCACCTTGCGTATTCTCACGAATTATATCACGCGGGATTTTATCATTACGTTTGTTGTAACCCTGTTCATTTTTCTGTTCGTTATGGCAGTTGGCAATATCTTCAGGGTGATTGACTTGTTCTCTCGTGGTGTTTCCGGCCTGTTTATTCTGAAGGTTTTTTCGTATGGAATGCCGTTTTCACTGATTTTCGCTATTCCGATGAGCGTACTGGCTTCAGCGTTTCTCCAGTTCAGCCGTTTATCCAGTGACAATGAAATCGTAACTATGAAAGCCTGCGGGGTCAGCGTATGGCAGATCATTCAGTCGCCGATCATTATATCCCTTGTTTTATGCATAGTCTGCATTTATATCAATTGCTCATTGGCTCCTAAAAGTCATTACGCGCGGCGGACTGTATTGGGTAAAATAGGTATGGAAACCCCCCTGAAACTGATTGACGAAGGTCGCTTTATCCGTGATTTTCCCGGGTTGTATATCTATATTGGCAAAAAAAATGGTCAGACAGTACATGATATTGTTGTTTATCAGATTGGTGAAAAAGGGGTGAAGCAGACTGTTCGGGCAGAGTCGGGGACCGTCGGCATTGATCCGCGTGATGTAAACAGCATTCTAATCAACTTGTTCAGGGTCCGGATAGATCAGCTGGACGAAGACCATCCTAATGATTTGACTCGGGCGCGTCATATGACAGCAGAAGAATATCCGGTTCGTATCAATGTAGAGGAACTTATAAATAGAGATATGGTATGGAAAAAAAGAGCTGATTTGACAATTATGGAGTTGATCAGTGGGATACGCAATGTTCCCCTGTTTTCACGAGGCGATTTTTTCGATTTGGACATTTTGGCCGCCAAACTGAAAAAACCTGCAGATCCAGTTTCTCAATTCATTAATACTCACTTGTCCGAAAACTCCCTGCATCTGTTGAATACGTATGATCGGTCTGAACTACAGCGCAACGAGCTTGCAAAAGCGCTTGTGACTGAATTTAACAGGCTGGTTTTTTCCACGGATTTATATAACACCGAATTATTCAAGCACGTGAATTTAACTGAAAAAACACGCACCCTGCTTGATCAACATCCGAAAGGCAGACTGTTGATGAGTTTAAACCGTATGCTGTTGGAAGATGCTTACCCGGTCGAAATTGTACGAACCCCATTCTCTAATCTCAGTGCTGAAGACCTGGCTGTGCATCGGATGTCACTGATGGTGGAGGCTAGCACGCGTCTTGCCTTATCCTTTTCCTGTTTTGCGTTTGTGCTTCTTGGCGCTTCGTTGGGAATGAAAATGCACCGGAAGGAATCATCCGCAGGGATTGCCATAACACTCCTGCTGGTTTTTGTTTTCTATTTCTTTATTATTATTGCCGATTCACTGGTCAGTCATCCGGAATTACAACCACATCTGATTGTCTGGATACCATTCCTTGCTGCCGAAGGGCTCGGTTTTTACCTGCTTTACCGTTCGAATTGATCTTTTCTGTGGTTTTTCTCCCTTGCGAAACTGAATCACAGAGTTAGTCAATCGTCAGTGAACAACGTTTATCCCAAAATTTGCATTAAGAAAGCGCAAGAGAAATAAATTTATAGTAACTATCTCG
>CAZBGF010000089.1:0-7087 GCA_964491255.1 uncultured Verrucomicrobiota bacterium | reverse complement strand
AAGGTGTAACCTATGTCTATGGGATAAATGTTACCGATGTTTAAGGTTGCACAGATGACAGAGGCCGGAGGGGGGGGAAGATGGGTCCCGTCCTGAATAGGTTCATGCCATAGGCCCTCGGGTCCATCCTCGGATCCGTTGAATCCTATGGATACAGAGGACAGGACATTCAGAGGCCGAGGACAGACCCCGCAAGGCGTGGAACTGCACAACATTCTCTGAAAAGAATGGGTTGCTTAACTTCTTATTCTTACGACTTTGTGCCTATGTGCCTTTGGAGCTCTGTGCCTAAGTAGTTACGTTTGAAATACAAATTGATATATTGACTTGAACTGATTAGATAAATATGTTATCCGTTTTCTACATTACTGAAAAGTCAGGAGTCAGGAGTCAGGCTCGACGAAAGAAAAACACAAAGAAAAGGAAATACAATGCCTATTCACAATGCATTCACGATTGCTCAAAAACAGTTAGATGAAGTGGCTGACCTCATCGGTCTGGATAACGTAACACACGAATTCCTGCGCTGGCCGCAACGTGAGTTTGCCGCGCGACTCCCGGTTAAAATGGATGACGGCTCTACTCGCATCTTTCAAGCATTCCGCGTTCAGCATAATACCGCGCGTGGGCCAGGCAAGGGCGGAATGCGCTGGCATCCTAACGAAACTGTTGACACTGTCCGGGCACTTGCCACCTGGATGACATGGAAAACCGCGGTTGTGGATATTCCTTTAGGCGGGAGCAAGGGTGGAATCATATGTAATCCCAGGGAATTATCCGATAGCGAACAGGAACGCCTCGCTCGCGCGTACATGCGAGCGTTCGTCGGCGTCTTTGGTTCGGACAAAGACGTGCCGGCGCCAGACGTGAATACCACACCCCAGATAATGGCATGGATGCTGGATGAGTACGAAACCATCACCCGCCGGCATGAGCCGGGAATAATCACCGGCAAACCTTTGCCACTCGGCGGCAGTCAAGGGCGATTAGACGCAACTGCACGCGGCGGCATGATTGTGTTAAATGAAGCTGCAAAGAAAATGGAACTTAATCTAAAGAATAACACCATGGCTTTGCAGGGATTCGGCAATGTCGGGCGCTACGGCGGATTGCTTGCTCAGGATATGCTCGGCCTCAAGGTTCTGGCTGTTGGTGATGAACACGGTGGAATTTACAATGAAAATGGCATCGACATGAAAGCACTGGCTCAACAATACGACAAAACCAGGTCTGTTGTGGATCTGCCGGAAACGCAACCAATAAGCAATGAAGACATTCTGCAACTGGACATTACTGTTCTGGTTCCAGCGGCATTAGAAAATGTTATCACCAAGGACAACGCAAACCAGATTAAGGCTAAAATCGTACTGGAACTTGCAAATGGCCCCACCACACCGGAAGCTGACGAAATACTTGAAAGCAAAAATGTTTTTGTTATTCCTGACTTTCTCGCCAATGCAGGCGGAGTGACTGTCTCGTATTTTGAACAGGTCCAGAACAGCTCTAATTTTTACTGGCCGTTAGCCGAAGTGCACAAACGCCTGGAAGAGAAAATGATAAAAGCCTTTGATAGTGTCTACGAAATTCACACAAAGAAAAAAGTCAAGATGCGCACGGCCGCTTACATGGTTAGTGTCATGCGTGTAGCCGAGGCTTGCCGCCTGAGAGGCTGGATATAGAGGAACAGAGCGCTGTTGGAATATTGGAGAAAGGCGAAAGAGAAATGAATGAGTTTAATGCGTTTTCCATGGCGCAAGCTCAATTAGATGAAGCGGCGAAAATCCTGGATCTGGATCCAGTGATGCACGAATTTCTGCGCTGGCCTCAGCGTGAGTTTGCCACGCGTCTCCCGGTTGAAATGGACGACGGCTCCACACGCATCTTTCAAGCATTCCGCATTCAGCACAATACCGCGCGCGGGCCTGCCAAAGGCGGAGTGCGCTGGCATCCGGCAGAAACAATTGATACCATCCGTGCGCTTGCCACCTGGATGACATGGAAAACCGCGGTTGTAGATATTCCTTTAGGCGGCGGCAAGGGCGGTATCATATGTAATCCCAGGGAATTGTCTGACAGTGAGAAAGAACGACTCGCTCGCGCATATATCCGGGCTTTAGCCGACATTTTTGGAATAAACAAAGACATACCAGCCCCGGATGTCTACACCAACCCACAAATCATGGCGTGGATGATGGACGAATACGAAACAATCGTTCAGAAGCACCATCCCGGTGTCATTACAGGCAAGCCAATCCCCGTTGGAGGCAGTAAAAGCCGTGATGATGCAACTGCACGCGGCGGCATAATTGTCACAGGCAAAGCGGCTGAAACCCTGAATATCAACCTTTCAGGCCAAACCATGGCAATCCAGGGTTTCGGCAACGCAGGCCAGTTCGCCGCAATACTTGGCAATGATATCCTTGGGCTGAAGCTGGTGGCTGTTACTGACTCGCGCGGCGGGGTCTGCAACACCGACGGAATTGATGCCAGGGCACTTGTACAACACAAAATTCGCAACGGCGCTGTAAGCGACTTCCCTGACACACAGCCAATAAGCAATGAGGATCTTTTGCAGCTGGATGTTACTGTTCTGATACCAGCAGCATTAGAAAATGTCATCACCAGGGACAACGCAAACCAGATTAAAGCTAAAATCGTACTGGAACTTGCAAATGGCCCTACTACACCGGAAGCTGACGAAATACTTGAAAGCAAAAATGTCTTTGTTATTCCTGACTTTCTCGCCAATGCAGGCGGAGTGACTGTCTCGTATTTTGAACAGGTCCAGAACAGCTCTAATTTTTACTGGCCCTTAGCTGAAGTACACAAACGCCTGGAAGAGAAAATGACAAAAGCTTTTGATAATGTCTACGAAATTCACACAAAGAGAAAAGTCAAGATGCGCACGGCCGCTTACATAGTCAGCGTCATGTGTGTAGCCGAGGCTTGCCGCTTGAGAGGCTGGGCGTAATACATGGAGAACAAATGGAACTGAAAAATCATATTTTCTACCAGAAGATCATATCTTATCACAACACAATTGAATCCATTATTAAGGTTTTCGAAAACGTTCTCAATGAAAAGGACTGCTGGAACAGGAATGAAGCCATGCGTCGCGCACGCAAGATGGAAGCAGACCACGGAGAGACGGGAAAAGCAAATTCATACTACAACGCCTTGCTGTTCTCCACTTTCTTTGACCGTATTAAACATGAGGACATACTTGAATACATTGACCTGGCGCGGAAGGATATGCTTGCGCGGCAAATGCTTGAATATCTCAACGTCACCAAGGACGACCCGAAAAAAATCAGAGATATGCTGCAGGAATTCTGCGATATTCCCCTGGGGCGTTTCCACGTCTCGCCGACCATTACGCTCGGCATCCGCGTGGACCTTATCAACCAATTCATCAGCGACCACCGAACGTATATAAACATTGCAAAACAGCACATCAACATGCGCGACCTAGCGAATGTCCTCAACCACGCAATCGGCTCGGTTTCCCAACCTACCATGGTAGGCGGCAAAGCCGCAGGAATGATACTCGCCAACCGGATACTGCGTTCAACACTTGAATCCGCCGACCCTGAACTCGCTGAAGCTATTGATGAGACAGAGTCTTATTTCCTGAAATCCTACGTCGCGGCAGAATTTTTAAGCCGCAACAACCTGCAGGAATGTTACAGCCTTAAGTATCTCGACAGCAAACCAATGGAGACACTGCGCGAAACATTACGTGAACAATTCCAAAATGGAACGTTTTCTGAATATGTGAACGATAAATTCAAGGATATTCTCCAGAAGACCGAGGGATCACCACTGATCCTGCGTTCGTCAAGTTACCTTGAGGACAGTGTGGGTTACTCATTCAGCGGTAAATATGACTCGGTGTTCATCTCTAATCACGGCACACTTGAAGAACGGTTCCAGGAACTCACTCAGGGCATCAAAGACGTGTACTTGAGCTTGTACAGCGCTCAAGCTATCGAGTACCGTCGTGACAAAAATCTCCTGGACGACAACGAGCGTATGTCGGTGCTGATCCAGAAAGTTATCGGCACGACTTACGGCAAATACTTCTTTCCAACCGTATCTTTCGTTGGTTTCTCATCCAACGCGTACTGTTGGAACAGCCGTATCAAGAAAGAAGATGGGATGCTGCGCATCGTAATGGGGTTGGGAACCAGAGCTGTGGAACGAGTCGGTGACGATTATCCGCGCATGGTTTCACTTTCTGAACCCACACTTCGGCCAGAGGTGACTATAGCCGAAAAAATCAAATATTCACAGCGCTATATAGATGTCCTTAATCTCGAAACGCGGCGAGTCGAGACTCACAATTTCGTGGATTTAATCAATGAGATTATGGACAAAGGTCACACCATCGACCTGCGCGATGTTATTTCTATAGCTGATGACGGCATGCTTAAGACTCCAATTTTCTTCCCTTCCCATCTTGATCACGGCAAATGTGCCATCACCTTTGATAACCTGCTCAAACGGAAAAAATTTCCACAACTGTTGAAAAATGTTATGAAAAAGGTCGAAACGGCCTATGGCATGCCTGTGGATATGGAGTTTGTTTTCCACAACGGCAAGCTGTATGTACTGCAGTGCCGGCACCTGGTGGAACGGATAAACCTGAAAAGCCAGATCACCATTCCATCAACAACCGATGAAGACATTCTCTTCACAGCTAAACACGGCTTCCCCAACGCCATTGTCAAAGATATTGAAGTTATTATTTACGTGAATGAAAACGCTTACGCCAGCCTGCCAAACACTCATAGCAAGATGGAAGTCGCCCGCGTTATCGGACGAATCAATAACAAACTCAAAAAGAAACGCTTTATCCTCATGGGCCCGGGCCGCTGGGGCAGCTCTAACATCGACCTGGGAGTGCCGGTCAAGTACAACGACATCAATAATTCGCAAATGCTGATCGAGATTGCCTACGAAAAGAACGGCATCACACCAGATGTGAGCTACGGAACCCACTTCTTTCAGGACCTGGTGGAAGCTAACATCATTCCACTGCCCCTATACCCCGATAAAGAGGGTATTATCTTTAACACTGATTTCTTTGTACGGGCAAAGAATCACCTTGCGGATTTCGACCCCGCTCAAAAAGAACTTGCAAACGTCATAAAGGTTATCAATGTACCAAAGGAATCCGGCGGACGGCAACTTTCTGTGTACATGGATGAAAATGCCCCGCGCTGTGCGGGAGTTTTGCAATAGCAGGACAAAAGTCAGTAGTCAAAGAACGAAAGTCAAAACTGTGGTGAACAAAACGGTTTCAACAATCACATCACTTGTCATTCCCTCTGAGGATGCTGAATGTCTCGGAATTATAACCAGCTCATTTCAATCTATTCCTCTCCCGGACCAGAACATTCTCAATGCACTGGAGCATCCCACCTGGCCAAACGGTGAAATCGACCAGGTGTTCGATCGCATTCAACCGGGCGAAAAAGTTTGCATAGTCGTGTCCGACCATACGCGGAAAACAGCCGTTGATCGGGTCATCCCGATCCTTCTTCGCGGCCTCACTGAAAAATCAACACGTCAGCAAGGAAAATACTCTCTTAATGACATATTCATCCTCGTTGCTTCAGGGATACACCGTGTTCCCACACATGACGAATTAAAAACTATACTCGGCTCGAACATCGTAAAAATATTTAAAAATCGAATTTTTTTTCACGACCCTGATAACAGCGCAAACCTGGTCTCAGTGGGCACGACCAGGCGAGGCCATAATGTACTCATCAACAAAAAAGCGGTTGAGGCCGACCGCATGGTTTTAATCGGCGCGGCCATGTATCATTATCACGCGGGCTTCAGCGGCGGCAGGAAATCGCTCGTTCCCGGACTTTCCGCGCGCTCAACAATTTCCCATAACCACAGTCTGACACTGGATCCAGACCATAACCAAATCCATCCCAAAGCCGATATTGGCATTCTCGACGGCAACCCCGTTGCTGAAGAAATGCTTGAAAGCGCCATGTTATGCCCGCCGGATTTTATTATCAATACTGTCCTTTTTCCGAATGGAATTTTAGCAGGCGTCTTTACAGGCGAAATGAATATGGCCCACAGGGCCGCCTGCCAACTCGTTGAACAGATAAACCGCGTCACGCTTGAAAAGCCGGCTGATTTTATCATTGCATCGGCAGGATCCGCTTCCAACTGGATTCAAAGTCATAAGGCGTTGTTTAATGCATATCGGGCTATCCGACCGAACGGTCGGGTAATTCTCGCCGCGCCATGTCCTGAAGGCTTGGGAAACGAACGGTTTCGATACTGGGTCACAAAAAATACAATCGAAGATATATATAAAGGCCTGAGACAAAGTCCGGAAGTATTAGGTCAGACAGCGCTATCAACCAGAATGCGCGGACTTCAAACTATTCTGGTAACCGATATGAACCAACAGGATGTCGCGGACCTCGGTATTCGATCCATGCCGAATCTCGACACCGCCATCCGTTCCGTGATCAATGATTTCCGGGCAAGTGGGATTAAACGGCCCTCTTATTATTTCATGCCGCACGCAGGTTCCCTGGTCCCATTTTTAACCCAAAATTTGCATTAAGAAAACGCAAGAGAAATATTTTTGTAATAACTAGAACTTATCCAAAAAGGTATTTTATAGCCACAAAAAGGCACAAAAAGCACAAAAAAGATTGTATTATTTCAAGAAAAGACTTGACAAGATGTGTCGCAACATGTTAACTATAAACATCTTAAAAAGAAAGGAGTTTGTTTATGGCAACACGTGCGACACAAGATACGACAGTGGAAAGAGTTTCTATTAGCAACCTTTTTTTGCCGTTTTCTCCAGGGGTTTTCACGTCGCTTACTTGCGTAAGCAAGTGACGCAGCACCCCTGGCTATTAGGTTTGTCCCCGTTGGGGACAGGGAAAAATAACCACAAAATACCTTTTCGTATAAGCTCTAAATAGATTCAAGATGAAAAATCGAAAATCAAAAATTCTATTAGCCGCGCTTGGGCTTCTTCTGCTGTTTGTTTCGGGTATAGCCATCAGGCGGGTCGTGCTGAATTCGCAATTTGCCCTTT